>CAYNYN010000198.1:1906-7170 GCA_964401445.1 uncultured Saprospiraceae bacterium
GAGCGAGATAAATCTCGCTCTACGTTTTTTGCAAAAAAAATCGGGGTTCCGCTTGCGTGCGGAACCCCGATTCGCTTTTTGGAAAGCGACGTGCGCCGGCATTACATGCCGAAGGCATAGTAGTGCGTGCCCGGCAGGTCTTCGTACACGCCTTCGATGAGCACGCCGCCCTTCTTGCCTTCGAGGGCTTTCACCACGTCGTCCACGCTCTTGACGGGCTTGTCGTCGATCTTGGTGATGATGAAGCCCTCGCGCATGTCGGTGTACTTGCGGATCTTGCCCGGATACAGCTTCTTGACGCGCACGCCGCCCGGGATGTCGAGCTTGCGGGCCAGGTCTTTGTCGATGGCTTCGAGCTCGGCGCCGAGCACCTGCAGCACGTCGTGCTTTTCGCGCGATACCAGACCGAGGTCGCCCTGGCGGTTGCGCAGCGTCACGTCGAAGGTGAGCTCCTTGCCGAAGCGGTTGACCTTGATGCGCACCTTGTCGCCCGGGCGGTGGCGTGCGATGAGCTCCTGCAGCTCGGGCGACGACTTCACTTCATGGTCGTTGACGGCCACGATGACATCGCCGGGCTTGATGCCGGCATCGCCCGCAGCGCTGTTTTCGAGCAGGCTGTCCACGTAGGCGCCCGTGGTCACGGCCAGGTCTTTCTCCTTGGCGAAGTTGCCGTCGACCGAACGGATCATCACACCCAGCACGCCGCGCTGCACGACGCCGTACTCGATCAGGTCGGCCACCACTTTCTTGGCGATGTTGGCCGGCACGGCGAAGCCATAACCGGCATAGGCGCCCGTGGGGCTGGCGATGGCCGAGTTGATGCCGATGAGGTTGCCTGCGAGGTCCACGAGGGCGCCCCCGCTATTGCCGGGGTTGATGGCCGCATCGGTCTGAATGAAGCTCTCAACGGCAAACTGGTCGCGCAGGATGTTGATGTTGCGCGCCTTGGCACTGACGATGCCGGCCGTGACGGTCGAAGTCAGGCCGAAGGGGTTGCCCACGGCCAGCACCCACTCGCCCACGCGCACCTTGTCGCTGTCGCCAAAGGGCAGGGCAGGCAGGTCATCGGCCTTGATCCGGATGACGGCGATGTCGGTGCTGGGGTCGGTGCCCACCACCGTGGCCTTGAAGGTGCGGTTGTCGTGCAGCGTCACCTCGATGTCGTCGGCCTCGGCCACCACGTGGTTGTTGGTCACGATGTAGCCGTCTTCACTGATGATGACGCCCGAGCCGGTGCCCACGCGCACCTGCGGCCCCTGCTGGCCCCGCGGCCGCTCGAAGCGGAAGAACGGACCAAAGGGGCTGTCGCCATGCGGATCGCCGAAAAACTCGCGGAACGGATCGAAAAACTCGGGCATGCGCGCCATGGGGTCTTCGTCGGCGCGGAAAGTGATGGTCGATTTGATGTGCACCACCGAATTGACCACCTTCTCCGCCGTGCCCGTGAAGTCGAGCGGCACCAGCTCGCCGTGCTCATCGGCAGCGTACATCACGCCCTTGGCGGGGGTGCCGTCCACGTGTTCGATGCGTACGACTTTCTCGTCCTTGTCGAGCAGCAGCTCATAGGCGCCGATGGTCAGGGCGGTCACGCCAAAGGCCACCAGCGCGGTCATCCACAATTGCTTGTTCATGACTTCCTCCTTTTTTCGGTGAAAAAACCAATCGTCGCAGGACGTCCTTTCCGTCGCAATGCTAATGCCACCCCTGGAAACAGCTGCCAGATTGTCAAGGGTTTAACGCGAGTTTTGCATTTGTGAAAAACCTTCAGAACAAGCCGCTTGGCGTGCCATGCCCCCATATGACAGACCGACACCGGAACGCCTGCTCCGGTGCCGGTCTGTCAGCCGGCATGGAAAAGCCGGGGCTGCCCTCCCTGGCACGGCAGCACCCCACGCGATGGCGGCATCAGTCGCCGGTCTGCGTCGCTTCGGCCCAGCGCGCGAACACCGCTTCGATCTCGTCGGTGTGGGCTTCCCAGTCGTCCTCGATGCCGGGGATGGCCAGGATCTCGTCGAAGAGGCGGTCCTGGCTTTCCCACTGCTCGAGGGCCTGGTGGTAGGGCCGATGGCTGAAGGTGACCATCGAATAGATGGGGATGAAGCGGTCGGGAAAGCGCTCGTGCAGGTACTTCTCGATCTGCTTGCGCAAAAGGAAGCGCGGGTCGGCCACGCGGTCGCGCATCTCGACGAAGTTGCGCAGGGCCAGGTCGGCGATGGCGTGGCCGTCGCGGATGCGCGTGGCGTTGAACTGCTCGATGACGGTCTGCCAGTCGTCGCCGTGGCTGTCGAGCAGGTCGTCGAGGATGGAGCAGTCTTCGAAGCCGGCGTTCATGCCCTGCCCGTAGAAAGGCACGATGGCATGGGCCGCGTCGCCGATGAGCAGCACGCGGTGGCGGTAGTGCCAGGGGCGGCAGCGTATGGTGACAAGCGTGCCGGTGGGGTTTTCGAAAAACTCCTCGGTCAGTGCCGGCAGGTGCGGCACGGCATCGGGGAAGTACTTGTCGAAGAAGATGCGCACGTCGCGCTCGTGCTGAAGCTGCTGGAACGACACCTCGCCCTCGAACGGCAGGAAGAGCGTGCAGGTGAAGCTGCCGTCGCGGTTGGGCAGGGCGATGAGCATGAACTGATGGCGCGGCCAGATGTGCAGGGCGTTGGGCTCGAGGCGGTGGCTGCCGTCGGCCGCCGGCGGCATGGTGAGCTCCTTGTAGCCGTGCTCGAGGTAGTCCTGGCAGTAGTTGAAGCGCGGCGTTTTCATGAGCGTGCCGCGCACGGCCGAGAAGGCGCCGTCGGCACCGAAGATGAGGGGTGCTTCGTGGCGCTGGCGGGTCCCGTCGCGCTCGGTGAGCAGGGCGTTCTGTTCCAGGTCGACGCCGAGCGTCTTTTCACGAAAGTGGAAACGCACGCGCTCGTGCTGCTCGGCCGCGTCGATAAGGGCCAGGTTGAGGCCGCCCCGCGACACCGAATAGATGGCCTGCCCTTCGAGGCCGTAGGGCTGGAAGGCCAGGCTGCCGTCTTCGTTGTGGATCATGCGGCCGTACATGGGGATGGCCATGGCTTCGATCTGCTGCCGGATGCCGGCCTTTTCGAGGGCGCGCCAGCCGCGGTCGCTCAACGCCAGGTTGATGCTGCGCCCGCCGATGAAGCCGCGCTTGCGCCCGTCGTCGCGGCGCTCGAACACGTCCACTTCGTAGCCGCGGCGCGCCAGCAGCAGGGCCCACAGGCTGCCCACCAGCCCCGCACCGGAAATGATGGCTTTTTTCGTTTCGCTCATAGGTCGGTATTGGAAGGTTTGCAGTCAGATGTTTGGCTGGTCCGTTTTTGGTCGTTGTTCCAATGGCGTTTGGGGTCGGGGCCGTCCGTCGGCACGAATGGGTTTTGGTTCCGCTTCCGCTGCAAAATGCGAAATTTGCCGGCTACCACACCCTGGGCCCCATTTGCCGAAAGGCGGAAAAGCCGAGGGGCAAGTCCCCAGCATGCATCAAAAAACGACGCCATGGCCGAAAGCGAAATAAAGACTTTTATGGCAAACAGCCCGGACGAGCTGGCACAGCTGGCGCCCACGCTCATCGAGCTGGCCGGGCCGCGCCGCAAATGGGTCTTCCAGGGCGACCTGGGCGCGGGCAAGACGACCCTCATCCAGGCGCTGTGCCGGACCCTGGGCGTGGCGGATGCCGTGACCAGCCCCACCTTCGCCATCGTGAACGAGTACGTGCGCACCACGCCCGAGGGCGCGCGCGAGCCGGTGCACCACCTCGACCTGTACCGCATCCGCACCATCGAGGAAGCGCTGGCCCTCGACCTGGAGGACATGCTGTTCGACCCATACTACCTGTTCATCGAATGGCCCGAGCTGGTCGAGTCGCTGCTGCCCGACGACGTGGTGGTGGTCCGCATCGAACACACCGGTGGATCCGGCCGGAAAATTCTATTTTTGTAAGCACTACCTTGTGTGGGCCACGCGCGGCCATTTGCGTTCGAAGGCGGCTGTCCGCAGCCGCGTCGTTTTTTTATTGAAGCACTGACGTATGAGCGAGACCGGAAAGAAGAAGATACCTATCCCTCCCCACCTGACTGAAGGCCTGTATCAGCCGCAGCCCGAGACCCTGGAGATCCCCGTCAAGGCCAGCAAGCTGTTCATCGGCATCCCCCACGAGACCACCCTGCAGGAAAAGCGGGTGGCGCTGGTGCCGGCGTCGGTGGCCACGCTGGTGGGACATGGCCATCGCGTGATGGTGGAGACAGGCGCCGGCAAGAAGGCCAACTATACCGATCACAACTTTTCGGAAGCGGGCGCCGAGATCGCCTACGACCGCGAGCAGGTGTTCCAGGCCAACGTCGTGCTGAAAGTGGCGCCGCCCACCATCGAGGAGATCGAGCTGCTCAAGCCCGGCCAGGTGATCATCTCGCCCATACACATCCCCATCGTGACGCGCGAATGGATGGAGAAGCTGCTCGAGAAGCGCGTCATCGCCATGGCCATGGACTACATCAAGGACGAGAGCGGAGGGCTGCCCATCGTGCGCATCATGAGCGAGATTGCCGGCTACAGCGCCATGCTGACGGCAGCCGAGCTGCTGAGCAACAACCAGGGCGGGCGCGGCGTGCTGCTGGGCAGCGTGTCGGGCGTGCCGCCGGCCAAGGTGGTCATCCTGGGCGCCGGCGTGGTGGCCGAATTCGCCACGCGCGTGGCGCTGGGCCTGGGCGCCGAAGTGCGCATCTTCGACAACAACGTGTACAAGCTGATGCGGCTGCAGCGCCACGTGGGGCGCCAGCTCAACACCAGCACCTTCAACCCCCAGCAGCTCGAGAAAGAGCTGCTCACCGCCGACGTGGCCATCGGCGCCGTGCACTCCATGAGCGGCCGCACGCCCATCATCGTGCCCGAAGAGATCGTGATGAACATGAAAAACGGCTCGGTGATCATCGACGTGAGCATCGACCAGGGTGGCTGCTTCGAGACCTCGGAGGTGACCAGTCACGACAAGCCCACCTTCATCAAGCACGGCGTGATCCACTACTGCGTGCCCAACATCCCCTCGCGGGTGGCGCGCACCGCCTCCATCGCCATCAGCAACATCCTGACGCCCATCCTGCTCAAGGCCGGCAACTCGGGCAGCATCGAACAACTGCTCTACATCGACAGCGGCATGCGCCACGGCGTGTACGCCTTCAAGGGGCGCGTGACCAACGAGCACCTGGCCCGCCGCTTCGGCATGAACTTCACCGATCTCGACCTGCTGATGACGTCGAGTATATGAGTGTGGT
>CAYNYN010000199.1:0-3949 GCA_964401445.1 uncultured Saprospiraceae bacterium
TCAAGCACCGACATGTTGCTTCCTTTTTCGTCCACGCACACCCGCATTGCGCAGGGCGGTCACGTCCTCGTACTTGAATCGGATCGTGCCCGGGCGGTCAGTGTAGGGATAGTAGGGCCGCAGGCGGCCGTCGCGCACGAGGCGGTCGATGAATGCGCGCGAGCCTTCGAGCAGCTCGGCGGCCTGTTCGCGCGTCAGCCAGCGCGGCGTGACAGCAGGGGCCTGCATCTGCTCTTTCAGCGAGGCGATGGCCTTTGCGACGGCATCAGTGATGAGTCGCTGCAGCTCTTCTGGCGACAAAACGATGATCTTGTTCATAGCGTCTGATTTGCGTTGATCGATTCGGTGCTCATCTGTTCGCGCACCCTGTGCTCGAAGTCCATCCAGTCGAACACACCCACCTGAATGATGTCAGTGCGGCTTACCTCGAGGTCGGCCACAGTCATCACGAGCGGCTCAGGCTTGCGCATGCCGACGTAGGCGATGGTGTCAGGAAAGAGGCGATCGAACACGACGTCGCCAGGTCGCTGGATGCTGTTGCTGTCCACGATGCGGTAGTGGCTGCTGAGCAGGGGCGCGTAGCCAAAGAGCAGGCTGGCATGGTCGGTGTCGAAAGCCCAGCGCACGAACGCTGCGAAGGCATTGTGCTCGGGCGAGCCGTGATGGAAGTGCTGCGGGGGCAGGGGCCTGCCGTTGAAAGGCCGCAGTCCCACGCGCCCCTCATCGTCGAAGGTGATGGTGAAGTCCTGGAATACGATTTCTTTCATGGCGTATGGTGTTGTGGGTTAAAAAGGCAGGTCGTTCTCGTCCTCTTCCTGGGCCGGCGTCGGGGCCTTGCTCTTGTCCGGCTTCCACAGGTCCAGGCAGATGAAGTGGGTCTGATAGTCCGTAGGCTCGCGGCGCGGCACTACCTTCATGCGCACGCTCTTGTGCACCTTGCCGCCCTTGTCCTTCCACTCGCGGATGGCGTCGGCCACCTCGCCGCTCTTGAGCAGCGGCCAGAGCGTCGTCATGTCGATTTCGATCAGGATGACGTCGCCCGAACGCGTTGCCAGGCGCTTGCCGCGGCCGACGAAATAGGTCTTTTCACTCATGATTGCAGATTTGGTCAATTTCAATGATGATCAGGTCTTTAGGGTCAATTTCGGCATCTTCAGTGATCACTTTGTGCCGCTTCAGCCAGGCGATGATTTCGTAGCCGAACAGCATGTCGTTTGCGAACACCACCACCTGCCGCCTGGGGCCTGCGCCGAAGACGGTACGCAGGCGCGCATTGACGAAGTCGAGCGGGTTGGCGGCCGGTGCGAGGCGGATGCTGCTCAGGCCGTTGCGCGTGTAGCGGAACCGCTGCCCGCTGAGGGTGATATGTCCGCTGACCGGCTTCATATCATGCGGCGTTTGTCTTCCCCGGGCAGATAAACCGGCTGGAACATTTCGTGCACGCGGCTCGCCAGCCGCGGACCGTAGGCTTCCTTGATCACATCTTCGCCGTTCGGGCCAATCATCGGGTAGTTGCTCGTCACGATCGTGAGGATGCGCCCCCTTTTGAAGCGCTCGTAGCGGTGGTTGATGATCACCTCAAAGGGTTCCACCACGTTGCCCCAGATCTTCGAGGCCTTCTCAAAGCCCACATCATCGAGGATCCAAAAGCCACTCGTGAATTTGTTGAGCATAGCAAGATTGCGACTGGCGCGCAGTTGCTGTTCCAGCACCTTCATGTTGATGAAGCGAAATGCGCGGTCGAGGTGCCCAAGGGCGGCCATGGCTACCGTGAAGCATTCGATCAGGAAGGTTTTCCCCACGCCAGGCTTGCCGTACACCCACAGGCCGCGGCGCGGGTCGAGTTCGGCATCGAAGGTGCCCCAGCTGCCTTGCACCGGGCCGGATAGTTGGCAGCCCCAGGCAAGCAGCTGGCGGATGAAGCGCACGGTGTGCTCATCGGGCTGGAAGGTGCGCCCCTCATGGGCCAGGCGCTCTTTGATTACGATCCACATGGCCAGGCGGGCCTCGTCGTAGGTGATGGGCGTGCGGCGGCGCGGCAGGCGCACGATGCGGTCGCTCTCGAGCACGCTGGTGGCGAAGCTCACGACGCTCTCTGGTTCCGGCTCGGCCATGACGCGCTCGAAGTAGTCGGGGCCGACGTGGAAGATTTTCGGCTTGGCCTCGCGCCGCTTATGCAGGGTAATATTTTTCGAAATCAGGTCGCTCAGACGTTCCATTGCGGTTTGATTTTGCTGATTGCTTTTTGTCGAAATCATCGTAGAGCTGTGCGTAGCCGCCGCGCAGGCTGTATTCGATCATCCGCGCCAGGCGGGCCGGCTCGCGCTCGTTGAAAAACTTCAGCAGGGTTTTCATCTCGAAATTCGACATCACACTTTTGCCGATCTGGTGCCGGTGGCCGAGCCATTCGATCAGCAGCTCGCGCCGGCGGCCGGCGATGTGGTTGTCGAGCTGCATCTCGATCCAGAGGCGGTGCGCGCGCGGGCCGATGGCGGCCAGAAGCTCATCAGTTGGCTGGATTTCAGCCAACTGGGGGGCACTCCCCTCTTTTATATACTCTTTATTATTACTAAGGTGCAGTTGGCTGGATTTCATCCAACTGGATGGCTGAATTTCAGCCAACTGGGCGTCCAGTTGGCTGGATTTCACCCAACTGTGATTTCCAGTTGGCTGGATTTCATCCAACTGCGCATTTTCATTGTTGGAACTCGCGGTGCCTGCCGCTTTCGACAAGGCTTCTGCAATCGTAATCGTGTGTACTTCGTAGAGCGTTCTGGCGGGAAATCCGTCCCTTTTCCATGTCACAAATCCTTCGCTCTTGAGCCGCTTTTTGGCGGCCTTCAGCTCGTTCTTCGTCATCCCCAGGTCACTCATCAGCTCAGCATCCGAGCGGTCGACGAGGCCCTGGTTGCGCAGCGCCCAGTAGATCAAATGTGCCAGCAGCAGGGCGCTGGTCACGCTGCCGGTCAGCTTGCGGAAGATGGGGTAGTAGCCCACCGGCCGCTGCCCCATTGCGCGCAGGGCGGCACTCAGTTCCTTGTACGTCATACCGCCTTGCTTTTGAGCGTGACGTAACCGCGCTCGATGTCGTCGAGCGTAAGGCCTTCCCAATCCTCGAAGAGCGGCAGTTGCTGCTGTCGGGCGATCTTTCCTTGTTCGATTTTCCTGCGCTGCATGTAGCGGTACAGTACGCTCTGGTGCCGCACGCGCTTGCGGCTGGCCAGGTAGGCGTCGCATACGTCCATGCCGTGCTGCGTGAGCATCACGCGTCGCCCCTCGCTGCCGATGAGGCCCTGCTCGAAGTAGTAGGCGAGCAGGAATGCGGTGCGCTCGGTCTCGAGGCGGCGGTCGTTCAGGTAGATGCGCGAGCACATGATTTCCATCACGTCCACGTGGATGCTCATCAGCAGCACGTAGTCGTGGTAGTTGAGCTTCTTCTTGATGATCCTGCGCGCTCGCTCGCGCAGCCCTTTCAGCTTGTCGTTGTCGAACATGGGACCGATGATTTGTGAGTTGTGGGTAAAACCCGGGCCGGCCCGAAGGCCGACACCGGAAAACAGAGAAAACTGGTGCTCTTTTTGCTTTCGCAAAAAAGGGACGCGCCGACGGGGGGTGTGCCGGTCGCGCCCCAATTGCGAAACACTATTCCTTTTTGCTACTTTTGCATGCAGAAATTGCAATTCCCCACATGATCATGCCGTAGATCAGAAGGAAATACCCGCCTGCTATCAGGTCTTTCATTTCCATTGTCACTGTCTTTGCTTGTCGGGGCTGCCGCAAAGCAGCCCCTAAATGGGGTTGTATGTCATTTGCGCAGCGAAAAAGCTGCATGAACCTTCCATTCCGTGTACGCGCACGTACACAGGCCTAATCCCTTGTGCTTTCTCAAAGTATGCCCCGGCAAGGTGAGTCGTAATCGGTTTCGCGCCGGTTGCGGTGAGTGTTTGTC
>CAYNYN010000199.1:4049-7149 GCA_964401445.1 uncultured Saprospiraceae bacterium
GCCGAGCAGACCGGCGCGCAGGTGCGCTACGGGCGCGAGTGAACGAAAAAAGCCCCGCCACGCAGTATTGCGCGAGCGGGGCCTTCGTTCACCCAAAACATATTACCATGAGAAACCAATCGTAGCTGCTGCGGCCGTATACTGCCCTCGCCAGAGCTGCACGCCTGCGCCCCAATTCCTGCGCCAGTACGTGTACTGAATACCCACGCCACCGGCCCCGTCGTATCCTGCCAGCACGTTGAGCTGGTGCCGGTGCGGCAGCGCCTCATAGCGCGTCACGGTGCGCGTCACCTGCTGCGCGTAGGTGTCCACGCTATAGGCGAATCCTTGCGGCGCGAGTTGGCCGAACACGTTGAGCCGCCAGCGCAGCTTGTAGGTTTCGGTGCTGTCGCTGCCCTCGTAGGTGTTCAGCGTCGTGCATTCCTTGTTGAACATTTCGAGCAGCTCGGATGCCACGGCCATTTCCTCGCGCAGGCGCTGCTCGAGGTGTTGGGCGCGCTGCTCGCAGGTCAGGTAGGTGTCGCGGTAGCGGGCCAGGCTGTCCTCGATGGCGCGGGCGCGCTGCTGCCATACGGCCAGCCGCAGCCGCAGCTCTTTGATGGCGCGCAGGCTGTCGGTGGGCACCTGGGCGATGCGCAGCGTATCGCGCACCACCACGGTCGTCGTGTCGCGCACGGTGATGGTGCGCACCTCTGGCTGCTCGCAGCCGCGGGCGCACAGCAGGAAGCCGGCCACGATGCCCAGCACGGCCACGATGATGTAGGTAGCAGTCTCTTTCATCTCTTGTCGATTTTGCGGCGCACCTTCCTGGCGCGTCGGTTTTTCTTCCTCGCGATCTCGTAATACATGTCGCGCACCTCGCGGCTCTCGTACCAGATCGTCTGCTCGTAGGTGTATTTCGGCAAATTCACCGGCCAGATGATGCCGTACTCGTACCTGTTGCGCGATTCGTTCATGGGCCTCTCTTTTACAGCAATTTGCGCAAGCTGAGCGCAAAAAAAACCCGGGCTGCGAGGCCCGGGCTTGTCCCTCCTTCATTCAGGGTTTGGCACCATGTTCGGTTTTTTGGGGCCAGGCAAGGGCCGGCACCGCATGCGCCACGGCACCGGCCACTATACACCTAAAACCCGTGTCTCATTTCACCGCCTCGGCGGCCTTCTTCTGCAGGTCCTTCTCGGTCTTCGGGGTCGGAAAGAGCGCGCCGAGGAACTTGTCGTAGCCCAGCGTCGCGCCGATGTAGCCGATCACGAGCTGCCAGCCGTTGGCGAAGCCCAGCGTGGCGAAGATGAGGCCTGTCACGGCCGCCACCACCAGCACGCGCAGCTGGACGCCGGCTACCTTGTTCAGGCCCGGGATGTAGGCGCTCAGGTAGCCGAGCAGCACCACCAGGGCGCTATACAGCGCTACAGAGTAGTCCACCAGCACCTCGACGGGCATGTCTGGCGTGATTTGAGGGGGCGGAACGAGCGTGTCGCTGGCCGTCTGCGCCATGAGGGCCACGGTCGTGCTCGCAAAGAAGGCTGCCAGCACGAGCAGCACGGTGAGGATGAGTTGATAGAACAATTCACGTTTCATGACTCAGAGATTTTCCGGGCCGCTTCCTTGCGTAACCCTTTGTAAGTCAAATTTGCAATTGTTGAGTACAAAAAAACGCACATCGCCAGCGCCAGCACGTCCTGGAACCATGCAGAGGCGGCCAATGCCGCAAACTGCCCGTATCGGCCCAGGAATGCCGATGCATGCTTGATGTCGCGGTGGATGTTGGGCACGCCCTTGTAGGCCTTCGCCGGGTCCTTGTCCACGTAGTTGCGCTTCCAGCTCTGCGAGCCGGCAAACGACAGCGGATCGACCTCGCAAATCTTCTCAAAGAGGCGGCGGTCGGCGTAGTAGGCCTCATGCGCGCCCCACCAGATGCCGGCCACGACACTCAGCAGCGGGCAGATGATAGTGATGAGCGTGACGTCCTGCATGATCATATGAGTTCGTCATTGCGGGCGCAGCACCCACCTGCGCTGGCCGAGCACGGCCACCAGCCGGCCGCTGCTGTAGATGGTGAACTCGAGGGGCTGGTTGGCCAGGCCCTCGATGACCACTGTGCGGGGGGGCACCACCTCGAGGGTGCCCGTCTTGTTCTTGCCCCGCCGCCATACCACTTGGCCCGTGCTGTCCGGCTCGATGGTGAAGTCGTAGAACCTGGTCGTGTCCGGGGTCACCTGCTTCAGTCGATAGCTGCCCACGAGGGTGCGCGCGATCTCTTCGGCGCGGGCGCGGTAGTAGGTGCTGTCGCCGAAGATGGTGTCCAGCGTGCCGGCCATGAAGGCGGCGCGGTCGAGCGTGCGCTGGCGTTCCAGGCGCAGGTCCTCGGCGCGGCGCTCGGCATCCACGGCGCTGCGGTAGAGGTACTGGTAGAACAGATGCCGCGGCAGCCAGCTATTCGGGTAGAAGCGGATCTGCGTCGTATCGCCGTCCACGGTGGTCACTTCCATGATGCGAAACGTCGTATCGGCCTGGTTCATCAGGATGCTCAGGCTCTTCTCTTCCTGCGCTTTCGCAAAAAATGCGCAGCAGATGAGGATCAGGGCTATGGCTCTTGCTTTCATGTCATTGTTCATTTGATCACGTAATTGAAGTTGAATTGATACCACTCATAGCTGCCACCTGTGTCGCACTGACAGGTGCCGCTGATCTTGTCGTTGGTCGTATCTGCTTCCAGGTAGCCGGACAGCGGCGTGCTCGGCGTGCCGGTATCCACCCAGCCGCTCACGGTGCCCACGGCGTCGTACACGCTCGTGAAGTTGCTGGCTACTGGCAGGGTGAGGCTGTAGGTCATGAAACTGGCCGTGCCGCAGTCGGCCTTGAAGCGCCCCCACACCGTCACGCTGTTGCCGATGCGCTGGTAGCGCCACACACTCGCATCGATCACGCTGGCAGAACCACCCAGCGAGATGGTGGGCGTGTAGGTGGCCGTGGGCACCACCGGTGCCGACTGCACCACGCCGGTGCCCGACGTGTGCAGCATGTTGGTGATGGTCGCGCCGTCGTCGCGGCTGTTGGGGTAGGCGGTGAGGGTCACGTCGTTGTTGTCCACGCGCACGCGCTC
>CAYNYN010000200.1:0-3081 GCA_964401445.1 uncultured Saprospiraceae bacterium
ATTCCTCAAATCCTCGATTCCTCCAACCCAATATCAATGGTGCTCCTCTTCCGTGGCTGCGCCCAGGTACGATGCCGTCAGGATGGTGAAGACGAAGGCCTGGATGAAGGCCACCAGCAGCTCGATCGACATCATGAACATCGTGAGCAGCGTGCTGCCCACGGCTGCGCCCAGTGCGCCGCCCACGTTCTCGCCCGACTGGCCGAAGATGAAGATCAGGCTGATGAAGATGAGGATCACCATGTGGCCGGCCGTGATGTTGGCGAACAAACGCAGCATGAGCGTCAGCGGCTTGATGAACAAGCCGATGATCTCCACCGGCGTCATGATGACCAGCAGCGGCTTGGGCACGCCGGGTAGGGCAAAAATGTGCTTCCAGTAGTGGGCATTGCCGTTGATGTTGACCACGATGAAGGTGATGATGGCCAGGGCGCCCGTCACGGCCAGGTTGCCCGTCACGTTCGAGCCTCCCAGGAAGGGGATCTGCCCGAACAGGTTCAGGCCGAGGATGAAGAAGAACAGCGCCTGCAGGAACGGCAGAAACTTCTCCCACTTGTCGCCGAGGAAGGGCTTGGCCACCTCGTCCTGGATGAAGATGAAGATCGGCTCGATGAACGACTGCAGACCGGCCGGCGCCTTGCCGTCGCGCTCCTCGTACTTGCGCGCGATGTAGATGAACATCCAGCCCAGCAGGATGGCCACCAGAATCATCGAGGCCACGTTCTTCGTGATCGAGAAGTCATAGAACGACGTGATGCCGCCGCCAAACATGCCGAAGTCGGCCGTACTCTTGTTTTCCGTTTCGAAGGCCTGGCCGTCGTAGCAGACGTAAGCCACCACCTTCTTCTTGCCGTCGGCCGTATGCACCTCCTGATGCACGATACCGTCGATCTCCACCTCGTCCATCGGGAAGCTGGGGTCCTTGATGCGCTTCACCACGCCCTCGTCGAGCACGTAGCGCTTGTATGCCTTGTGGCCGTTGCCGTGATGCCCGATGCCGAAGCGGCTCGACATGAACACCGACCAGCCGTCTTCTTTCGAGTACAAGATGCAGGGAAGGGGGAAGGCCCAGGGGCCGATGGTATAGACGTTGGCGTCGGAGATGTGGTGGTAGGCCGTGGCTGCAGGGTCGAATTCCGTCTCGTGATGACCGCCTGCATGGGCACACAGATCGCCATGAGCGGCATGGTCGACGTCTTCGTCGTGGTGCGCCGTTTCGTGCCCGGCGTGTTCATCGTGCTGTGCATGTGCCTCGGTGGCATGCTGCTCCTCAGCCTGATAGTTGTCGTGCGACTGACCCAGCGCGGTGCCTTGGAGTGCCCAGAAGCAGGCGATAATCAACAGAATTCGACGCATGCTGTATGACTCTTTTCGTGTTGTGCCGATATACCCTTCCTGAAAGACGGCGCAAAGGTAGTGCACAGGCTTCTTTTAAAAAAAGCCCTTTCCCAACTTTTCCACACCCGAAACAGCTTTCGCTTCGCGTTGAAAAATAGATAGTTACACCTCCCTCGTTCGGCCGCGTCGAAATAATATTTGGCAAACAGCGCCCGCCGCCCTCTCCAAGGCGAGAAGCATGATCATTTTTTCATAAAAAATTTGAAAAACAGCCCTTTTTCCCAACACCCCGCACTGCGGCCCCATAGCCAATCAAAGGTTCAGGTCTTTCCACAGCCACAGGTAACGGGTGGCCACCGAGCGCCACGGACGCCACTTTTCGGCTATGGCCTGCATGTGCTTGCGCAGCGCGCGCCCTTCCCATGCTTCGAGCCGGTACAGTCGCTGCATGGCCATCTGCACGCCCAGGTCGTCGGCGGGGAAGACGTCGGGCCGCTGCAGCGTGAAGATGAGCACCATTTCGGCAGTCCAGCGGCCCACCCCTTTGATCTGCGTCAGCAGCTCGATTGCCTCTTCATCGGAGAGGGCGGCCCAGTCATCGGCTTTCATCTGCCTTTCGGCAAACCACGCCCCGACGGCTTTCAGGTAGCTTGCCTTCTGCTTCGACACGCCGGCCCGCCGCAGCTCGACCGGATCGGCGGCAGCCAGCACGGCCGGGGGCGGCACCTCGCCACCGTACTGCGCGTACAGGCGCTCGGTGATCGTCTTTGCCGCCTTGACGGAAAGCTGTTGGGCCAGGATGGCGCGCACCAGTTCCCGATACACGCAGCCTGTTTTCGAAAAAACCGGAAAGGGCAAGGACTCGATGAGGGGCACCAGGACGGGATCCTGCCTCAGATGAGACAGCACGAGGTCTTTTTCCATAGTGAGAGGTGTTTACCTGCAATAAGGGCCAGCATCTGCCCTGTCGTGGCAAAATACCCTGTTTATGGCAACATGCCAAATGCAACCCCGTCTCCTACCTTTGTCCGAAAACCCGCTATGCGACCGGCCCTCTACCTCATCCCTACGCCCCTGGGCGAGCAGGCCATCCACACCATCCCGGCCTACGTCATCCGGCACCTGCATGCGTTGCGCCATTTCGTGGCCGAGCGTGCGCGGACGGCACGCCGCTTCATCAAAGCGACCGATCCGCCCTTTGCCATCGCCGAACTGCACATCGAAGAGCTGAACGAACACACCCCGCCGGACGCGATCGGGCGGCTGCTCGCTCCGGTGCGGCAGGGCCACCCGCTGGGGCTGCTGTCCGAAGCGGGCTGCCCTGCGGTGGCCGACCCCGGGGCCCTGCTGGTGCGTCAGGCACACGAGGAAGGCATCGAGGTGGTGCCGCTTGTAGGCCCTTCGTCGCTCCTGCTGGCACTGATGGCCTCGGGCTTCAACGGACAGCAGTTCACCTTCCACGGCTATCTGCCGCGCAAGAAAGACCAGCTCGTGCGCGTCCTGCGCCGCCTGGAGCAGGAGGTGCAGCGCCACGGCCACACCCAGCTGTTCATCGAGGCGCCCTACCGCAATGTGGCCCTCTTCGAAACGATGCTGCAGACGCTGTCGCCGGCCACTGCGCTCTGCATCGCCTGCGACCTCACCCTCGATACCGAATGGATCCGCACGCGTGCCGTGGCGCAATGGCAGGCCAGCCCGCCGCCCGACCTGCACAAACGACCGGCCGTGTTCCTCATCGGACGC
>CAYNYN010000200.1:3181-7131 GCA_964401445.1 uncultured Saprospiraceae bacterium
GTGAGGAGTGAGGAGTGTGATTGGGCGTTGCAATGCGGTGCCGAGTATCGGGGCATCACAGCCTGTCCAAACTTGTGAGGGGTCGTCGCGCTCCGTCATTGGTGCGCCTGCAGGAAGGCCTCGCGCTGTCGGACAGCTTCGAGCACCTCCTGATGGTATCGGAAGAGCTTGCGGTTGAGGCGCGCCACCATCTTTCGGGTATGGCGCTCCTCGGCGCCGGGGGCACCGATGAGCGCGTCGAGGATGGCTGCCGGCGGATAGCGCCGCGCGTAATAGGGGAAGGGCCGGGCCAGCACCTCGCCTTCGGCATCGGCGATGAGCAGGGCTTCCATGCTGCTGCCCGTCTGGGCATCCGTCCGCCCCAGCATGGCGAAATAGACGGGACGCGCGGGCGGCAGGGTGAAGGGTGCCCCGCTGACATCGGTCAGGCTCAGCTCGTGCGGCGCCCGACGCACCACCTCGTAGTCGGGCGCAAAGGCGACGGCCGAGAAGCGGTATTCGTCGCGAAACGCCTGGCGCAGCGCCGCCTGCAGCGAGGCCACCGAGGCGCGCGTATCGGCCAGGATGCGGCTGAGGCGGCGCCGGCTCTTGTCCGACAGCTCGTTGGAAGCGAGCAGCCGCTCCAGCTCGGCGATCTTCTTGTGGCGGGTGGGCAGCACCACGATCAGCACGCCCTTCTTCAGCTGCAAAATGTGGGTCTCGGCCGGCGACATGGGCTGCTGGGCGCCGGCAGGAAGCGCCATGGCGCACAACACGGCCAACCACACGCAGGAGCGTAATATCTTCATGGGAAAAGTGGTTTCGGGGTTTTGCGCAAGCAGGGCGAAAGTTATGCCTTTCTCGCCAGTCGTCGTCGAGCGGGGCGGTTTTTGCCGAAAGGCAGAAAAAAAAATAAGGCCACGCATGCAACCCCTGCGCGCGGCACACTGCCTGAAGGAACAAACCGGCCAAACAACCACACGGAACACGAGGGCATGGATTCACTCATCGAGGCATGCAAGACGGGAGATCGCAAAGCACAGCGACAGCTCTTCGAGCGCTACAAGGACAAGATGTTCGCGCTGTGCCTGCGCTATGCCCCCTCGCGCCCCGATGCCGAAGACATGCTGCAGGAAGGCTTCGTCAAGGTGTTCAGGGACCTGCCTGCCTACCGGGGCGAGGGCAGTCTGGAAGGGTGGATCCGAAAGATCATGACGCGCACGGCCATCGACTGGCTCAAACGCAACCGCCGGCAGCAGATGCGCATGGAAGACGTGGACGATCACCTGTGGCACCTGGCCGATTCGGCCGGCGAGGTCGACGAAGCGGGCCCGCCTGCCCGCACCCTCATCCGACTGATGCAACAGCTGCCCGACGGCTTCCGCGCCGTACTCAACCTGCACGTCATCGAAGGATACAGCCATCCCGAAATAGCCGACATACTCGGCATATCGGTGGGCACCTCGAAGTCGCAGCTGAGCCGGGCCAAGGCCGCCTTGCGGCAAATGTGGGAAAAGAGCCTGACCCGATGACACCAACCATGCAACCGAGACGCTATGGCAGAAAATCTACATAACGACCCCTTCGAGGAGTTTCTGAAAAAGTCGCTCGCGGACCACGAAGAGCCCGCCCCCGCCGACATGTGGGGCAGCATCGAGAGGCAGCTGCCCGCGCCTCCGGCGGGGGGCACCTGGCTGGGACTGCATCGGGGCGCCTGGTGGGCCGTGGCCGCCACCCTCTTCGTGGCCGTGGTGACGTGGCAGTTCGTGCGCTACGAGCACCGCATCGGGCAACTGGAAGAGGCGCTCCGCCAGCAGCAGGACAGCATCGCCCACCTCCGCACGCAGTGGCTCGCCAACCAACGAAACGAAGAACTGACCAAACCCCGGTACGAGGTGACGCCCGAAAGGGCTGTCGCGCCGACGCACCGCCTGCCGGCAAACGAAGCCCCCACGGCGTCACCCGAATTTTTCCCGGCCGAACGGCGCACGACCAGCCCTGCCGCCCTGGCACAGGACGAAGGCACGGAGCTGCCGCCGCACCAGTCGCCCCCCACCGCCACGCCCGAGTCGAAAGAAAGCCCACGCGGTGCCACGGCGCCGCCTGCCGACGACCGTCGCCAGCTCGGCACGGTCACGGCCCTGTCGCTGCTGCCGCCCGCAGCGGTGCAGCCGCTCGACACGCGCCGCTGGCAGCCCGAAGTCCCGCCACTGCCCGTCCTGCCACAGCCCATGCTGCAGGCACCACGCAGCGGCCATGCCGTAGCGGCCCAATGGACGCAACTGCAGACGACGCGGCAGACACTTGCCTTCAAGGAAGAGCCCTTTGGCAGCGAAAAAGCATTCTACGACAGCACGCGGGTGGAGGCACTGGAAACGATGGCCGGGCTGTCGTGGGAGATACCGATGAAGGGGCGCTGGCAATTGCAGACGGGGCTGCACCTGCGGCAATCGAGTCTGGAGCTGGTGCACCGGCCCGAGTTCAAATACGGCGAAGGCAAGTCGTGGGATCCGCCCCACCACATGGGTGGCCCGCATGGCCATGGGGCGCATCACGAACAGGCCTTCTACTACAACCTCAACACGGCCAATGGCGTGCTCAGCCTGCGGCTGGCGGTCGCGCCACAGGACACGCTGCAGCCCGTTTCGCCCGACGAGCCCATACAAATGGAGGTGCGGCTGCGCCAACGCACGCGCTACCTCGCCATACCGATAGGCATCCAGTACCGGCAGCCGCTGGGCCGCCTCAGCATCGCCTGCACGGCGGGCCTGATGGCCAACCTGCTGGTGGGCAACGAGGCCACCCTGCTCGACGTGCAATCGATGCATCCGTTCTTCGTGCCCGACAAACAGGCCTTCGACCTCAAGACGCCCTACGCCCGCGACCTCTACCTGGAAGGGGTGGCCGGCATCCGGCTCGAATACCAGCCCACGCGCCACTGGCGCATAGGGGCAGGCCCCACCTTCGCCGGACTGCTCACCTCGCCCCACAAGGCATGGTACATCCAGACGAAAGGCTGGTCGGTGGGCTGGTCGGCTTCGGTGCAGCGACTTTTTTGAAAGAAGAGCCTGGTGCAAAAAGTCGATAGACGAAGGACGATAGACGATGGACACCCAAGCTGTATTCATGATACACTTGAAAATCAGCCTTAAACACTAAACTTTAAACTTTAAACTATAAACTCAAACCCTCAACGCTCAACCACTTTTTTCAGGAGACTCAAAGAAAAATTCCCCGTACATGCAACCCCTGGCGCTGCAGCGCTGCCTGAAATAGTGCGATCGCAAAGACCAATACGACCAATACAATGACCCTGTATGGCTCGAAACGCCAATTGAAAACAGTTCAAAAAACCAATTGAAAACTCATTAAAAAACCATTGAAGCTATGAAAAGGATCCTGATTGGCTTGCTCGTGGTGGGCGCCATGGCGCTCTACCCCTCGTGCCAGAAAGACGGGCTGCTGACCGACGCAGCCGACCTGCTGACCACGCTGGCTGCCGGCACCGACGACGGCACGGCCGTGGCCGTCAATGACCTGCCGTCCGACATCGTCACCTTCGTCGAGACGAAGTACGCTCCCCTCGAGATCTCCGATGCCTGGATGATCGCGGACAAGGGCTACACCGTCGTGCTCGAAGACGGCACCGAGGTGTACTTCGACATCCACGGCAAGTTCGTGGGCGACTCCGACAAGGACGGCTGGCACGACGGCGATCACGAAGCACACACCTCCAAGTGCATCGAAGGCGATACCGTCACCACGGCCGACCTGCCCCAGGCAGCTATCGACTACGTCGCCGCCAACTACCCCAATGCCAGCATCGCCACCGTGGTCATCAAGCCCAACGGCCACTTCGGCGTGGAGCTGAGCGACGGCACGGTGCTGCTGTTCGACACGGAGGGCGCCTTCATCAAGGAATGCGGCTGTGACGGGCAAGGCGGCCCCCACGGCGGTGGCCCCGGCGGGCA
>CAYNYN010000201.1:0-7104 GCA_964401445.1 uncultured Saprospiraceae bacterium
CCATCCACTGGTTGAATCCGAAACCATGTTCGTAGATTTTTGTTAGCGTCACGGCTCCCGGATGCCATCTTTGCATCCTCATGCAACGGCCATACCCCATTCATCCACATTTCGTACAAAACCAGATGATGAAACGATTTCTTCCACTCGTGCTGCTGTGCCTGCTTGCCCTTGCGGGCCAGAGCCAGAACGACGAGCGCATCACGGTGAGCGGCACGATCCGCGATGCCGAGACGGGCGAGACGCTCATCGGCGCCACCATCTTCGCCCTGGAGCCGGCCATCGGCACCACCTCGAACGAGTACGGCTTCTATGCGCTGAATTTGCCGAAAGGCACGGACTCGGTCACCATCGAGTTCAGCTACGTAGGCTACCAGACCGAGCGCCGCCGCGTGCTGCCCCGGGCCGACCTCACGCTCAACGTCGAGCTGGGTACGGGCGTCACCCTGCAGGAGGTGGTGGTGAAGTCGAACAGCTACGAAGAGCAGTTGCGTTCCACGGAGATGAGCGTGGAAAACATCAGTACGCGCGAGGTGAAGGTCATCCCCGCGCTGCTGGGCGAAAGCGACATCATCAAGACCATCCAGCTCAAGCCCGGCATCCCCTCGGGCTCGGAAGGCAGCACGGGCATCTACGTGCGCGGGGGCGGCACCGACCAGAACCTCATCGTGCTGGACGAAGCCGTGGTCTACAACGCCAACCACCTGTTCGGCTTTTTCAGCACCTTCAACACCGATGCCGTCAAGGACCTGAAGCTCTACAAGGGCGGCTTTCCGGCCCAGTACGGCGGGCGCCTCTCGTCGGTCATCGACATCCGGATGAAGGAAGGCAACAACAAGAAGTTTTCGGGCACGGGCGGCATCGGCCTCATCTCGTCGCGCCTGACACTGGAAGGGCCCATCGGCGGCGAGCACACCAGCTTCATCGTGTCGGGGCGGCGCACCTATGCCGACGTCATCACGCGCGGCATCAACAAGGCCAACGAGGGCAAGGAGAATTTCACCCCCATACCCGACTACTACTTCTACGACCTCAATACCAAGGTGAACCACACGTTCAGCGACCGCGATCGCCTCTACCTGAGTGGCTACTTCGGGCGCGACGTGTTCGGCTTCGATGGCGAGTTTTTCGATTTCAACTTCGACTGGGGCAACGCCACCGGCACGGCGCGCTGGAACCACGTCTACTCGCCCCGCCTGTTTTCCAACCTGACCTTTACCATCAGCGACTACCAGTACAACATCAGCAACAAGGTCACGGGCTTTTCCTTCGACATCGGCTCGGAGATCCGCGACATCAACCTCAAGCTCGACTACTACCACACGCCCAATAGCGCCCACACCCTGCGCTACGGCGCCGCGGCCACCTTCCACCGCTTCGACGTGGGGCGCCTCAAGGCGGGCAGCGACAATGGCGAGGTGTCGTTCTCGTCGGGCCAGCGCTATCACGGCACCGAGCTGGCCGCCTACCTGGCCGACGAGTGGGTCGTCAGCCCGGCGCTGACGGTGCAGGGCGGCCTGCGCCTCAGCACCTTCGTCAACGACAGCACCACCTATGCCGGCCTCGAGCCGCGCCTGGCGGCAAAATACAGCCTGTCGAAGCGCATGTCGCTCAAGGCCAGCTACGCGCGCATGCGGCAGTACCTGCACCTGGTGTCGAGCTCGGGCATCGCCCTACCCACCGACGTGTGGTACCCGTCCACCCGCAACGTCAAGCCCCAGATCTCGGACCAGGTGGCGGCCGGCTTCTCCATGCTCGTCGCCGACGGCTGGCTGCTCACCAACGAGTACTACTACAAGTGGCTGTACAACCAGGTGGACTTCATCGACGGGGCGCAGCTCTTCGCCAACGACCGCCTCGAAGAGGAGTTCGCCTTTGGCGATGGCTACGCCTACGGCATGGAGCTGAGCATCGAAAAGAAGGAAGGCAAGCTCACCGGCTGGATCGGCTACACGCTGGCCCTCGTGCGCAAGGGCAACTTCCGCGGCATCAAGCGCGACATCATGGACGGCCGCTACTACGCCCCGCGCTACGACCGCCGCCACGACCTGTCGGTAGTGGCCATGTACGAGCTGAGCCGCCGCCTGACGCTCACGGCCACGGCCGTCTACGGGTCGGGCGACCTGGCATGGCTGCCCACGGGCCGCTTCGTGTTCCAGGACGTGTACGGCGAGCAGTTCGAGCCGGTGGTGCCCTACTTCGGCGACCGCAACAACTTCCGGCTGCCCTACTTCTTCCGCCTCGACGCCGGCCTGGTCATCAAGTTTTTCCCGAAATGGGGCGAGAGCGACCTGACCATCAACGTCTTCAATGCCACCGACCGCCGCAACGCCTTCTTCATCTACCTCGAGCCGGTGTTCAGCGAGGCCACCACGCCCGAAGGCGACCTCATCCGCGTGCCCGAGCGCATCGCGGCCAAGCAGGTGTCGCTGTTCCCCATCCTGCCGGCCATCACCTGGAACTTCAAATTCTGACCACCCCTGCAAAACCATCAAGAGATGAAAAGCAAATACCCGCTTTCGCAAAACCTGTGGCTCTACCTCCTCGTCCTGCTCACGGCAGCCGCCTGCAACCTCGAGCGAGAGGTCGAGATCGAGCTGCCGCCCCACGACTCGGTGCCCGTGGTAGAGTGTTACCTCGAGCCGGGCAAGCCCTTCACGCTGCTGCTCACCCGATCGACCAGCTACTTCGCTCCCTTCCCGCAAGACGACCTGGAATTCCTCTCCGGCATCCTCGAAGACAGTGCACAGGTGGTCATCCGGCACAACGGCACCGCCTACGAGCTGCAAAACACGCTGGGCGCCAATCCGGCCACCTTCAAGGTGTTCAACTACTACAACCCCACGCCCGTACCGGCTGACTACGAGCACGACTTCGAGCTCGACATCCGCCTCCGCGACGGCCGCACCATCAGCGCGCGCACGCGCCTGCTGCCCGTGGTGCCCATCGACAGCGTGGTGGTAGAGTTCAACGCCGACGACATGGCCCGCGTACTGACCTACTTCACCGACCCTGTCGAGACGGCGGACTACTACCGCCGCATGCTCCACGAGCACACGCTCGACAGCATCCCCTTGCAGGACTTCATCTCCACCGACCAGTTCCTCGACAGCGAAGTAGGGGTGTTCGGCTCGGGCTACCAGTTCAGCGAAGGCGACACCGTCATCAACACCCTTTTCCACATCGAAAAGGCCTATGCCGATTTCCTCGAGAGCGTCGACGCGGCCATCGGCGCCAATGGCAACCCGTTTGGTCAGCCCAGTACCATCATTTCCAACCTGGAGGGCGATGCCGGCGCCATCGGCATCTTCACGGGGCTGTCGTACGATCGGGTGGTAACCATCATTTCGCGCTAACTTTGCCGCCACGCTGAAAGCAACCCTATCCATGAAGGACGACAAACCCCGGCTCCTGCTCCTCGAAACGGCTACCGAAGTGTGCTCGGTAGCCGTTTCGCATGGCGACGCGGTGCTGGCGCTGCGCGAATCGACCGAAGGCATGCAACACGCGCGCCTCATCACCCGCTTCATCGAAGAAGTGATGGCGGAAGCCGGCTGGTCGCTGGCCGACCTCGACGCCGTGGCCCTGAGCAAAGGGCCGGGATCCTACACGGCACTGCGCATCGGCGCCTCGGCAGCCAAAGGCATCTGTTATGCCCTCGACAAGCCGCTCGTGGCCGTGAGCACCCTGCAGGCGCTGGCATGGGCCGCCTGGCAAGCCACCGACCTCGACGACGCCTTCTTCGTGCCCATGATCGACGCCCGTCGCATGGACGTCTATGCGGCAGTGTACGGCCCGCAGGCCATCGAGCTGGAAGCGCCCCGCCCCCTCACCCTCACGCCCGAGACGTTCGATCACCTGCTCAGGCAAGGCAAGCCGGTCGTTTTTGCCGGAAACGGCGCACCCAAATACCGCCAGCTGCTGGCTCATCCGCTCGTCCGCTTCCTCGACCTGAGGTGCTCGGCCACCCACCTGAGGGCCCTGGCGCAGCAGCGATTTGCCGCCGGCCAGTTCGAGTCGCTGGCCCATTTCACGCCGGAGTACATCAAGCCGCCCAACATCACCACCCCCAGGAAAAAGCTGCTCTGACCCCCCGCCATTTTTTCCCACTTTGGTACCGGGCTGCACCCGCACCCGAAGGCGAGACATTAATTCCATTGTTCAAACAAATCAATGGCATCAAAAACCGTTGAACATTCAATGGTTTAACCTGCGCAGGTGGGCTAATACGACCGATTTTAATATGCGCCTTTCCTTTTTATTGTCCGATTAATGATTTTATTTCGTGTTGAGGAACGTGCGATTATGCATGGCCACACATTTGGATTTTGCCAATTGGTATAGTTTTGGTAAAAACCGGATGTAGATACATACTAACGCATACTAAAAACATAATTATGGGAAAACAAAAGAACGAATCCGTCACGCTGCGGAAAGGACAGGAGGACATCCACCTCGACTACGGAGAGCTGCGCAAGGCGGTGCTCGTGCTTCGAGCGGTGAATCACAAGCTGCGTCAAAGGATCATCGAGCTGCTCGAAGAGAACGAGAAGATGACCGTCACGGAGATCTACATCAAATTGCGCCTCGAGCAATCCGTAGCCTCCCAGCACCTCGCCATTTTACGCCGCGCAGGGGTAGTGAATACCGAACGCCAGGGCAAGTACATCTACTACTCGCTCAACGAGGAACGCCTCAGCCAGATTTCGCGTCTGATCGAAGAGCTGGCCTCCTGAGCAGGTTACCTGTCCTGCAGGATCCATCGAACTCTTTCCCCGCTACCCGAAGATCGATCCCGTGCACAAAGAGCATGATCACCTATCTCGTTGAAGGTGAGCGCCAATCTGCATTCCACTGATGGGAAAAAGCGGGAAAGAGATCCCGGAAAAAGCTGAAAGTGCCTGCACTTTCGGCTTTTTTCTTTTGTTGAAATTTGAAAAAATAGGTGAAAAACGCATATTTGCTTGACGCTTTCTGATCAACAAAACATACAACTTCTATGAGAAAGGCTGAGGTAAAGCTCGATATCGAGCGCTTACAGGAGTCTGCTGAAATCATGCGTGCCCTGGCACACCCCCTGAGGATGAAGATCCTCGAGTTCATCGACGAACAAGGCTCCACACACGTCAACAAGATCTACAACACCCTCAATCTCGAACAGTCCATCACCTCACAGCACCTGCGCGTATTGCGCCTGGCCCGCCTGGTCCACACCAAGCGCGAAGGCAAATACGTGTACTACTCGGTCAACTATCCCAAGCTGGAACGGATCGTCAAAGCCATCAACCGCTACCTGGCCTACGTAGCCAAGGACGACGAAGAGCGCAAGAAGAAAAAGAAGACGATCGTCATCCCCATCAGCGAGGAGGAGTTCGAGAAGGAGCAGCAGCAGAAAAAGCAAAGCTGAGGCGCTTCCGTCCTGCCTTTCGCCCGTCAGCTTCCCCGAAAAGCCGTTTCGACCATACATCATGCCCCCCACGCACCCAGGCCGTGCGGGAGGATGAGTCGTTTTGTGTAGCGCCTCACGAATCCCTGGTAGCGGGTTCGGCTGTCGGTATCGTGTCGGATGTCTGCTCCAATGCCGCTTCGGCGGGGGCTTCCTGCTGCTTTACGGGTTGCCGGAAAAAGTCGCGATGGAAGAGCAGCAGACTGAGTACGCCGATGGTGATGGAGGCATCGGCAATGTTGAAGACGGGGCGGAAGAACTCGACGTATTGCCCGCCCCAGAACGGCACCCACTCGGGCAGAATGCCGCGATAGATCGGAAAGTGGAACATGTCGACCACCTTGCCATAGAGGAAACCGGCATAGCCACCCCCTTCCGGGAAAATCTGCGCCGGCTCGCGCAGGTGCACCGGCGACTCGCTGAAGATCAGGCCATAGAATGCGCTGTCGATGATATTGCCCAGGGCGCCGGCCAGAATCAGCGCAAAGCAGGTGAGCAGGCCGAAGGAGGCACCTTCTTTCATCAGCTTGCGCAAATAATAGGCAAGCAGCCCTACCGCTGCTATGCGAAAGAGGCTGAGTGCCAGCTTGCCCCAGCCCTCGCCGTCGCCCAGCGACAGCCCAAAGGCCATGCCCTTGTTTTCCACGAAGTGGAGCAGGGCCCAATCGAGTCCCAGAATGGGGATCTCCTGCCCGTAATACATGTTGGTCTTCACCCAGATCTTCAGCGCCTGATCGGCGATCAATACGGCAAGGATGATCAACGTGAGTTTGTGCGCAGTTTTCAAAGTGCTACTGTTTTGTTCTCCATCGCAGGCCTGTGCTCAACGCCGGATCTGCCTGAAGCATTGCCGGCAGGCGAGCCTAATGATCAGCCCTTCCTCGCACGCATACGGGGAAGGGCTGTGACAAAGGTAACACGCAGAAGCGAGCTGGGGTTGTGCTGGCAGGCTGCTCAGCGGCGCTGCAGCTTGGCCTCCACACTGAGCGTGGCATGGGGCACGGCCCGCAAACGTTCCTTGGGGATCAGCTTGCCCGTCACGCGACAGATGCCGTACACCTTGTTGTCGATGCGCACCAATGCGTTTTCCAGATGCTTGATCAGCTTGCGCTGACGAGCAGCCAGCGTGGTCAGTTGCTCCACTTCTTCTACGCCTGCGATGTGGTCATATCCTCTGGCCTTGGCATCGGGGTTTTCGGCCAGTTCCTGCAGCTGCGACTCGTACCAGGCAAGGTCTTCGCGCGCATCCTTGAGGCGAGATTCGATCAGCTGGCGAAATTCTTCCAGTTCTTCGTCCGAGTAGCGGGTTTTTTCTTCTTGCGTCGACATGGGGTCAATTTTGGGTAAATGAATGCTTAAACACAGGACCGGCCATACACCAACCGGCAATCCCTGATTTCAAGATTCTGCGCGCCCTCATTGGTCGTTTCGAAAAGGCCGCTCAGAATTTTTATCCATGACTACGAAAGCCGACGCAAAGGTAAGTTTTTTCGATTTACCCCAAACAGCATTTGGTCAAGCCGAAGCCTTACTTAACTTTCCGATACCGATCCCCTCATACAGCATTGGTGGTTCTTCACACATTGAGTTCCCCGCAAAAAATGGTTGAGGGTTGAGCGTGTAGTGTTGAGGGTTTGCCTCGCGCAACAGCCTGTCCC
>CAYNYN010000202.1:0-7069 GCA_964401445.1 uncultured Saprospiraceae bacterium
TTCCCCACCTCATTGCACTTGCCGCAACGCCTCGGGCCGGCTCAGCCGGAAGATTTCGAGTGGTCCATCGTTGTTGGCCACGAGGACGAGCTTGCCCTGGCGGGTGTGGACCAGCGCGATGTCCTTGACGTTGCCGGGGGCGAAGAAGCCGCTCTGGTAGGGCGGCAAGGGTTGGAAGTGGCCGGTGCCGTCGTTGCGCAGGACGAGGCCGGTGCCGGCATCGTAGCGCGGCGTTTCCACTTCGGTGTGGTACTTGTTGCCTGCCACGATCAGGTCGGTGAAGCCGTCGCCATCGAGGTCGTCGCAGATGATGCCGTTGATGGGGGCCGCCTGTGCGAGGTTGGGCAGGCGTTCGAACACGAGCTTGCCGTCTTCGTTGCGCAGGATGCCCGAGCCGAACTCCTTTACTTCGAGGTGGAGCGCTTCCTGCACCTTGTCCTTGCCGAGGATGTCTTCCACGCCGGCGCTGGCAAAGGAGCGGTAGGTGGGGAATTTCTCCTTGATGAACGGCATTTGCTCGGAAGAGCACTGACGGCCGCGCGTGGGCACCAGCTTGCCCTGGTATTCCTTGCTCAGCACCACGTCGGTCGTGCCCGTATCGTCGAAGTCGCCGGCGAAGACATACAGGGGTTTCTGGTGGCTGGTGCTGAACTTGGAGTTGAGGCCGAGGTTGCCCAGGATGTAGTCGGTATCGCCGTCGTTGTCGATGTCGGCGGCGGCAGCGCTGTACCACCATCCTTTGAGCTGGTCGGTGCCCAGCTCGGCCGAGACGTCGCGCAGGGCCGTGCCGTTGTCGTTTTGCAGGCACCGCACGGGCATCCATTCGCCCACGACCATGAGGTCGGGCCGCCCGTCATCGTTGAAGTCGGTGACGAGCGCATCGGTGACGATGCCCGGCTCGAGCAGGTCGGGTGCAAAGGTGGCGGTGACGTCGGTAAAGCCTTTGCCGTCGTTGCGCAGGACGTAGCTGCGTGAGGGGAAGGGATAGCGGCCGGGGATGGCCTGCCCGCCCACGAACAGGTCTTCATCGCCGTCGCCGTCGAAATCGGCCGCCACCACGGTCGAGCCGCTCTGGTGCATTTGCGGCAGCGTGTTGCGCGTTTTGAAAAAGGTGCCCTGACCCACATTGGCGTAGAAGCGGTCCTGCAGGGCGGGGCTGCCTTCGGGATATTCGGCGCCGCCGCCACTGACGATGTACAGGTCGGGATCGCCGTTGTTGTTGGGGTCGAAGAAGCAGGCGCCCATGTCTTCCGAGGCGGCATCGGCGGCCCATGGCTGTTGCGGTGCGGGCGTGAAGGTGCCGTCGGCTTGCTGCAGGTAGAGCATGCCGCTCTGGCCGCCGGCACCGCCGATGAAGAAGTCCTCGAGGCCGTCGCCGTTCACGTCGGCCGTGGCAAGGCGCGGGCCCAGCGTGGACTGCTTGTGGGGCAGCAGCACCTGCACGGTAAAGTCGTCGAAGAAGTTCTCGGCATGCCGGAAGTCGATGCCCAGCGTGGCGGGGTTGACCGGCTCGAAGGCCGTGGGCTCGGGCTTGCGTGCCGGTTTGGGCCCTTCGGGCAACTGGCCCCGCTTCAGGTTGAGGATCTGGTCGGCCGCTACGTTTTCCATGCGGCTGTATTTGCCGTCAGGCCATTCGATCTCGATGAGATCCACCGTGGTGTGGGCGCCGAGACCAAAATGGACTTCCTGTCCCACGTTCGACTGGAAGCCGCGCACGGGGTGGTATTCCCAATACTGGGTGACCGGACCGGCGTGGATGGTGACCTTGGTGTTGAGCACGGCGGCGGGCTTGCCCTCGAAGCGGATGGTGAGGAAATGGCCTTTCTTTTTTTCCACGGCGCGGTTGCGATAGACGAAGGCGTCCTGATCGAGGTTGTTGACCACCAAGTCGAGGTCGCCGTCGTTGTCGAGGTCGGCCCAGGCGGCGCCGTTGGAGAAGGAGGGCTGTCCTGTGCCCCACGTGCTTTGCACTTTTTCGAAGGTCAGGTCGCCGTTGTTGTGGAACATGACGTTGGGCAGCATGATCTCGGGCATCTGCTCGTAGAGCTCGGCGCGATGCTCGAGGGGGATGGTGCCGCCGTACTGCTCCCTTTTTTGCGCAAGCAGGTTGCGGAAGTCGTTGTCGCGGGCATAGCGCCGATAGCCGTTCGAGACGAAGAGGTCTTTCCAGCCGTCCAGGTCGAAGTCGGCGAACAGTGCGGCCCAGCTCCAGTCGGTGCGCAGCACGTCGGCCAGGCTGGCCAGGTTGCTGAAGGTGCCGTTGCCGTTGTTGTGCTGGAGGCTGTTGAACATGTAGGCATACTGGTAGCCCCGCGTGTTGACGAAGTACCAGAAACCCTTGGTATCCATCGAGGCCATGAGCGTCTTGTCGCGGAAATGGTCATCGGCGGCCATGTCCACCACGACGATGTCGGGCAGGGCGTCGTTGTCGTAGTCGGCTACGTCGCAGCCCATGCCGTAGAAGGAGATCTGGTGGGTCATCTGCTTGACGCGATCGGTGAAGGTGCCGTCGCCGTTGTTGATCCACATGAAGTCGGGTACGGAGTAGTCGTTGGCCTGATAGATGTCGGTCCAGCCGTCGCCATCGATGTCGTTGACCACCAGGCCCAGGCCGTAGCCGTAGCGCAGCAGGCCGGCTTCCTCGGTGACGCGCGTGAAGTGGCCGCCGTCGTTGCGAAACAGGTTGCTGCTGGCTTCTTCGAGGGCTTCCTTGCGCTCGAGGTCTTTGAATACTTTGGCAAGGATGACCCTGAAGTACTTGCTGTGATTCATGACGAAGCAGTCCAGGTCACCGTCCTTGTCGTAGTCGAAAAAGGCGGCCTGCACGCTGCGGTTGCCGTCGTCGAGGCCCCAGCGGGCGGCTTCTTCGCGGAAGGTGCCGTCGCCGTTGTTGATGAACAGGAGGTTGCGGCGCAGCTCGGGGTTTTCTTCGGGGCCGGCCTGGCAGATGTAGAGGTCTTGCCAGCCGTCGTCGTTGATGTCCACGAAGACGGCGCCGGTGGACCAGTGCTTGTTGGGCGGGTTGATGCCTGCCCGTTCCGTCACGTCTTCGAATTGGAAGTTGCCCTTGTTCAAGTACAGCTTGTTGGGCGAGGTGTTGCCGGTGAAGCACAGATCGGGCAGGCCGTCGTTGTTGATGTCGCCCACGGCCACGCCTCCGCCGTTGAAGTAATATTCATAGGAAAGGACATTGTAGTTGGTGGCGACATCTTCGATGAGCTCGTTGCGAAAGTCGATGCCGCTGCTTCCCGCAGGCACCAACTCGAACAGCGGGTCATCTGCTGGCCCGGTCTGGTGAGCGGTATCGGAAGTGGCTTGCTGACAACTGCTGTGCAGCACAACCCACAGCATCGCGAATAGCAGGATCTGGATGGAGCACTTCATGGCATTCATGGTTGTGTGATCGTATCTCGACTTCGTGGAAATCGGTATGGCCTTTGGGTGGGGAGCAGGGGAGACGAATAGTCTTTTGCCTGACAAAGATATTTTTTCTGTAACTATGGCTTGTGTTGGAAGTGATGGGTGGTTGGAGTTTGGATGAAATTTTATTTGGAAAAAATCGCTGATATGGAAACGGGTTGGGACCGGTTATCGGGTAGTCCTTTCGGAAAAGGGCTGCTGGCGGCTGCCATTGCATGTGTGGTGTGGCTCATGGCGGGGTGCGGCACGCCCTCGCCAGATGAGGCGAACAAGGGAAAAGCCTGGTTTGCGTCTTTGCCACCGTCCCGGACGGGCATTCACTTCGTCAACCGCGTCATCGAGACATATGAGAACAACATGCTCAACAACGCCTACGTCTATTCGGGCGGAGGCATTGCGGCCGGCGACGTGAACAATGATGGCCTGATCGATTTGTACTTCGTCTCCAATCTCGAGCAGGACCGCCTGTACCTCAACGAAGGCAACTGGAAGTTCCGGGATGTGACAGCACAGGCCGGCATCCGCGACCAGGGCGGCTGGCATGCCGGCGTCACCATGGCCGACGTCAACGGGGATGGCTGGCTCGACATCTACGTGGCGAGGGGCGGATATTTCAAGGACAAGACGCTGACCACCAATCTGCTCTTCGTCAATCAGGGCGATGGCACGTTCAAAGAGGAAGCTGCTGCACGCGGGCTGGCCGACGCCGGACTGGGTCGGCAAGGCGTCTTCTTCGACTACGATGGCGACGGCGACCTCGACTGCTACGTGGTCAACCACCCGTATCAGGGCTTCGAGCTGCCCGTGGAGCTGCTGCGTACCATCAAGTTCGACCCGCCGGCCGAGCATCGCTATGCCTCCGATCGCCTGTACCGCAACGACGGCACGGGGCACTTCACCGATGTGAGCGAGGAAGCCGGCATCAGCAACTGGGCCTATGGGCTGGGTGTCGTGGCTACCGATCTGAACCTCGACGGCTGGACGGACATCTACGTGGCCAACGACTTCGAGATCGAGGATTTCTGCTACATCAACCAGGGCGATGGCACCTTCCGCGAGACGCTCAAGGAGGGCTTCCGTCACGTCAGCTACAGCTCCATGGGCGTCGATGTGGGCGACCTGAACAACGACCTGTTGCCCGATCTTTTCGTTACCGAAATGCTGCCCGAGACGCACCCGCGCACCCAGCTCAACATCCTGCCCATGCCGCTGCGCCGCTTCGAGGCGCTGACCGGTGCCGGCGCCCATTACCAGTACATGCAGAACGCGCTGCACCTCAACCGCGGCCACGGCCATTTCTCCGAGATTGCCGAATACGCCGGCGTGGAAAAAACCGACTGGAGCTGGGGCGTGCTCTGGCTCGACATGGATGCCGACGGCGCGCAGGACCTCTACATCGCCAACGGCATCCTGCGCGACATGAACGACCGCGACTTCACCTGGAACGGCAACCGCCTCGCATCCATGAAGGGAGGCAAGCTGACGCTCGAGGAGATGCTCAGCCTGGTGCCTTCCACGCCGGTGCCCAACTACGCCTTCCGCAACCGCGGCGACTATACCTTCGAGCGCGTGGACACCCTCTGGGGACTGGCCCATACCAGCTTTTCCAACAGCGTCGTCTATGCCGACCTGGACAACGACGGCGACCCCGACCTGGTGACGGGCAACCTCAACGAAAAGCCGCTCGTGTACCGCAACCTGCAGGCAGAGCAGGGGGCGGCCTTTGTGAGCCTGCGCCTCGAAGGACCGGCCGGCAATCCGCGCGGACTCAACGCGAAGGTCTATCTCCATACCGATGCCGGCACCACGATGTATCGCGAGGCCCTGGCCGTGCGCGGCTTCCAGTCCTCCTGCGAGCCGATCGTCCATTTCGGCCTGGGCACGGCGCGGCCCGCGCGGCTCGAGGTGGTCTGGCCCGACGGCCGCATGCAGACGATCCCGGCTCCGCCTGTCGGCAAAATGCTGACGGTGCGCCATGAGGAGGCCACGGCACAGTGGCCGGGCTTCGCGTGGCCGCAGACGTTGTTGCGCGCCTGCGCCGACGAGCTGGGCCTGCAGTGGCGGCACCGCGAGCGCTTTTTCGACGACTTTGCCTATGAGAACCTGCTGCCCCACCGCTTTTCGCAAAACGGCCCCGACCTGGCCGTGGGCGATCTCGATGGCGATGGCCGCGAAGACGTGTTCGTCGGGGGTGCTGCCGGACAGGCGGGGGCCGTGTGGCTGCAGACGGCAGCAGGCACGTTTGCCGGAAGGCCACAGCCGGCCCTCGTGGCCGATGCCGAATACGAAGACATGGGTGCCGCCCTCTTCGATGCCGACGGCGACGGCGACCTCGACCTCTTCGTGGTGAGCGGCTCCAACGAGTACCTCGACCGCACCGAGATGTACCAGGACCGCCTCTACCTCAACGACGGCAGGGGAGGGCTGCAGCGCGCCCCCGACGCCCTGCCGCGCATCACGGCCAGCGGCTCGTGCGTCGTGCCCGCCGATTTCGACGGTGATGGCGACCAGGACCTCTTCGTGGGCGGGCGCCTGGTGCCCCAGGCCTGGCCCCAGCCGGCGCGCTCGTACCTGCTGCGTAATGAAGGGGGGCGCTTTGTCGATGTGACCGAGGCGCTGGCCCCCGGCCTCGCCCGGGCCGGGCTGGTCACCACGGCCGCCTGGGCCGACCACGACGGCGATGGCGACGCCGACCTGTGGGTGGCAGGCGAGTGGATGCCGCTGCGCGTGTGGGAAAACGAGGGCGGCAGCTTCACGGAGCGCACTGAAGCCCTGGGACTCGAAGAGTTGACCGGCTGGTGGTATGCCCTCTATCCCTTCGATCCCGACGGTGATGGCGACCTCGACCTGCTCGCCGGCAACATGGGGCTCAATTACCGCTTCCAGCCCAGGCCGCAGGCCCCGCTCGAAGCCTTCTATGCCGATTTCGACGGGGGCGGCGGCGGCGACGTGGTATTGGCCCGTTGGGAAAACGGCAAGCTGTATCCCGTCAAAGGCCGCGACAATCTCTCGGAGCGCCTGAAGTTCATCCGCAACAAGTATCCGTCCTTTGCGCAGTTCGGCGCCGCCGAGGTATACGACATTTTTGGCGACAAGCTTGAGGATGCCCTCCACCTGAAAGCCAACACCTTCACCTCTTGCTGGTTCGAAAACCGGGGCAATGGCCAATGGCAGATGCACGCCCTGCCGGCAGAGGCCCAATGGGCACCCATCATGGACGTGGCGGCCATGGACGTCGATGGCGATGGGAAAGAAGAGTGGCTCGTCGTGGGCAACCTGTATGGCACCGAGGTGGAAACACCCCGCATGGATGCGGGGGTAGGCGCGGTGCTCCGATGGACGGGTGAAGAGATAGCCGCCATGCCGTCCGTGCGCACCGGCTTCTACGTACCCGACGATGCCCGTGCCGTAGCCATCTGCCGGGTGCAGGGCCGGGGCGTGGTCGCGCTCACCGCGGGATCCGATGCGCCCTTGCGGGCTTTTTGTAAGGCAGCCGACTGAACGAATCGGATGGCGAGGAGGGCTTGTGCGTGGCCGGAAGCTTAAATTTGCCGACCCAGTTTTTCGGGGCGTTTTTGGAATTTTGTTTGGATGTTTGGGGCAGGTGTGTAAATTTGTAACGCGTAGTCTTTGACGCTCTGAAAAGGAT
>CAYNYN010000203.1:0-7029 GCA_964401445.1 uncultured Saprospiraceae bacterium
TTGTTTTGAACGATGCCCGGTGCCGAAGGGTGACTTTGCGTCTCTGCCACCGGGTGGATTGAGTTTTCTTCTTTCATCGGTGCAGCTCAGAACTTGACCAGCTGGCGCGACAGCCGCACGCGGCCGGCCTCCAGCGTGTAGGTATAGGTACCTGCCGGCAAACGGCCGGCGTCGAAACCGATGCGGTGCGGGCCGGCAGCGAGGCGCGTGGCCGGCAGGATTTCAGCCACCTGGCGCCCCTGCTGGTCGTACAGCTTCAGCGACACGGTGGCCGTGGCGGGCAGCGTGAAGTGGAAGTCGGTGCGGTCAGCCACGGGGTTGGGGGCGTTTTGCGCCAGCACGAAGCCATCGTGCTCGGCGAACAGCTCGTCGGTGCCGGTCACCGACTCACAGGCCTGCGTGTCGTTGAAGGGCACGGCGGCATCGAGCACGCCGTACTGCGCCAGCGCCGTCCAGCCCTGGATCCAGACGCCTTCGCTGCAGAAGGCCCCCTTGAACAGGACGGGGGTGTAGAAGGCATCGGCCGGGTAGTCGGCTGCCGGCGAGGCGTAGGCCGGGCCATTCACGTCGGCGCGCGGGTCGAAGCCGCCGTCGGTGGCGCGGCTGATGCCCTGCAGCTCGGGATCGGTGATGAGGTTGTTCCAAACCTGGAACGAGTCGACGAGGCTCTGGCAGTTGGGGTCGTTGGCGTCGTCGGTAGCCTTGAAGATGCCGTTGTCGCCGCAGTTGGCTTCGGTGCCCTCGCCGAAGTTCCACCACAGGTTGTTGCGCACCTTCAGCTGGCCCATCTCGAGGCGCTGGTAGCTGTCGAGGCCGCTGGCGCGGTCTTCCACCTGAAGGGCGTAGTTGGCAAAGTCGGTGAAGATGCTGTTGGCGTAGGTGCCGGCAGTGCCGTCGCGCATCAGCAGGGCATGCTCGTTCTTGGCGGGCGCGCCGATGCCGCTGCCGATGAAGGTGGCGTTGTAGATCAGCGGGTTGGAGGTGGGTTCGTTGTCGTCGGGCTTGGCGCCGTCGTGCTCGCCGCCGTTGTCGCCCTCGTCCCAGCCCTGCAGCGACAGCCAGAACTGGCCCTTGCCGCGCCAGCCCGTGTCGTAGTCGAACGAGTCGTCGCCGCAGAAGGAGACCGCAACGTACTTGAGGTTCACCGTGCCGCCGAACAGCTCGATGCCATCGTCCTGGTTGGCGATCACCTCCACGTATTCGATCACGGTGCCATCGCCCACGGCGCCCAGCGTCAGGCCGTTGATTTCGTTGCCGGGCGAGAGCTCGGCTCCGCCATGGCGGATAGACACGTAGCGCAGCACGCCCGAGTTGTCGTGGTCATCGTTGCCGCCGTAGCGGGCGCGCAGCTCGTCGGCCGGCAGGCCCTCCACACCTTCTTCCGGCGTCTCATCGGCAATGACGCCCTTGCCCAGAATGATCAGGCCGCCCCAGAGGCCCCGGTCGGTGGGACCCAGATCGGACGGGTCGTTGACATCGTCCAGCTCGGCGGTGAAGATGATCGGTTGGTCGGCCGTACCCTCGGCGTAGATCTTGGCTCCACGCGAAATGATGAGGGTGCTGGCCAGGTCGTTCGAAGAGGGCACTTCCTTGCCCTTGATGACCGTGCCCGGCTCGATATTGAGGACGCCGCCTTCTTCGAGATAGACGAAGCCGTCGAGCACGTACACGTGATCATTGGTCCAGGTGTAGGTCTGGCCGCCCTGCAGGTCGGCGTCGGTGACAACCACCTCGGTCTGGGCTTGCAAAGCCAGACCGGCGATCAGGAAAAGGAGGGTAAAGACTTTTTGCATGGCGTTGGTTTTTAGCTGATTTTGGGCAAAACGCATGCATCGCGCTGCTTGCCCCGGTTTGCTGATGCAAAAGTCCGGGCACACCATAAACGGGCATTTAATGCCAGGTTAAGCTTTTGTGAAGTCCAGGATGGGAATGTTAAGCCGAAGCGGCCAGAGCGACAGGGACGGTAGGGCCTTAAAAGAGTATGCCCGAACCGACCATCGGGCCGATCCGGGCTACTTCTTACAGAGAGAGCATCTCCTCCGTCAACTCTTCAGTCTCGCCAAAGCTCCGACAGAGGGGGTTTTAAGGGTTTCAGGCGGGTTTCAGGTGTCATTCAGGTAGTAAAAGGGAAGGTGTTTCTTGGGGTTAACCTGATTTCAGGTGTTTTGGGCTGAACGCACCATAGAGAGTACCTGGGCAGGAAGATTCCACACGAAATGCCCAATTTTTTACAAAAAAATACCATCCAAGACACTAATTATTTGGTTTTCAAAAAATTAAAACCAACGAAATTGGCACCCATCGCCATGCACGCGCACCCGATGGCCACGGAGTTTTCGCATTTTGGCTGGCGCCAAAAACACTTGCCGTGGAATATTTTGCAGGACTCGACCTGGGTACCACCAACATCAAGGCCACCGCACTGGATGTGCAGGGCAGGATTCTGGCTGAAAGCCATGTGGCCACCCCCACCGCCATCCCCGAAGACGGCGCACATACCATCGACCCCATGGCGCTCCTCGACCAGGCCGCGGCCGCACTGAGGCAGCTCGTGCAGCGCATGGATGACGTGCCGCCCCGCGCCGTGGGAATCAGTGCCGCCATGCATGCCCTGCTTCCGCTCGACGCACGCCACCGGCCGCTCATGGACATCCTCACCTGGGCCGACAGCCGCGCCGCCGTGCTGGGGCGCCAGCTCCGACAGTCGGAAGAAGGGCGCCGGTTGCATCGCATCACGGGCACGCCGGTGCATGCCATGAGCCCCCTGGTGAAAATGGCCTGGCTGGCCCGCCAACGCCCGGCACTGCATGCCCGCATCGGGCGGCTGGCCGACCTGACGAGCTGGTGCCTCATGCACTGGACCGGACGCCACGCCACGAGCGAGGGGCTGGCCAGCGCCTGGGGCATGTGGTCGTTGGCCCAAAGACAATGGCATCCTGCTGCGCTCGCCCTGGCCCAGGTGCAGGCAGGCTGGCTGCCCGAGGTGCTGCCGGCACACACCCTGGCCGGCACAATCAGTGGGCAGGCCCGGGCCCGCTGGGGCCTGCCGGCCGGGGTGCCCGTGGTGGCGGGTGGTGCCGATGGCTGTCTGGCGCAGATGGCTGCCGGCGCGCTGACGCCGGATCAGGCCGTGCTCACCATCGGCACCAGCGCGGCCTTTCGGCGCACGTTGTCCCGGCCCGAGGTGGCCGCATCCGATGGCCTCTTCTGCTACGTGCTCGACGAGCACCGCTACGTGGCCGGCGGCGCCTCCAACAACGGCGGCATCGCATGGCAATGGCTGGGGGCACTGTTTGGCGAAAGCCAAAAAGACAGGCTGCTGCAGGCGGCCATGGCCCTGCCCCCCGGCGCCGAGGGCCTGTGCTGCCTGCCCACCCTCATGGGCGAGCGCGCCCCCTGGTGGGACGAGCACGCACGCGCGGCCTTCGTGGGCCTCACCAGCCGCCACACACAGGCGCACCTCGTACGAGCCCTGTGGGAAGGCGTCCTGGCCAACGTGGCCTGCATTGCCGAGGCGACGGTGCGCCACTGGGGACGCCCGCAGCTGGTGGTCGCCACCGGCGGCTTTCGCCAAAATGAGGCGCTGCTGCAAATGGCGGCCGACATGTTGGGCGTGCCCGTAGCCACTGCCGACCGCGACGCAGGCGCAGCGGCGGCCCTGCTCGCAGCAGAAGTGATGGGGCAACGGGTGCCCTGGCCCCGGCCCCGCCCAACCATTTTCCCGGACGAGGAAAAAGTGGCATTTTACGGCCGGTTCAAAGCCCGCTGGCAGGGCTTGTACGCTGCGCTCAAATCCTGGTTCGACCCTTCAGAATGACCCGACATGCCTTTGCTCATCATCGCTGCAGGCATCGCCCTGCTGCTCGTGCTCATCATCGTCTTTCGCGTCCACGCCTTCGTGGCGCTGCTGATCACCGCCATCCTCACGGGGCTGGCTGAGGGCATGCCTGCGCCGCAGGTCATCGCCTCGGTCAAGGAAGGCGTGGGCAGCACCCTGTCCTACCTGGCACTGATCATCGGGCTGGGCGCCATGCTCGGCGGACTCATCGCCGAGAGCGGGGCGGCGCGCGTCATCACGCGCCGCCTCATCGAGCGGTTCGGCCTGCGCCGGATCCAGTGGGCCATGATGCTGACGGGCTTTCTGGTGGGCATACCCATGTTCTACACCGTGGCGTTCCTGATGCTCATCCCGCTCATCTTCGCCGTGGTGCGCGAGACGAAGATGCCCTTGCTCTACGTGGCCATCCCCATGATCGCCAGCTTGTCGGTGACGCATGGCTTCCTGCCGCCGCATCCGGCGCCCACGGCCATCGCGGTGCTGTACGGCGCCGACATTGCCACTACCCTGCTCTACGGACTGCTGCTGGCCGTGCCCACCGTCATCGTGGCCGGCCCCCTCTTCGGGCGGCTGCTGCGCAGTGTGGAGGCCCGTCCCCCCGCCGACCTCTTCCACTTCGATGAACCGGACGATGGCAAGGCGCCTGCCTTCTGGCTGGCCACCGGCACCGGGCTGGTGCCCGTCTTGCTGATGGGCGCCGACGGACTGGCGCGCTTCTTTTTGCCGGAAGGCCACGCCCTGTTGCCGGTGACGGCCTTCCTGGGCGATCCCGTCATGGCCATGCTCATGGCCGTCGTGGTCGGCACGCTGACGCTGGGCGTGTGGCAGGGAAAGAAAATTGGGCAGGTCATGCAGGAGATGAGCGAAGCGGTGAAGGCCTCGGCCCTCATCATGCTGGTCATTGCAGGGGGCGGCGCGTTCAAGCAGGTGCTCATCGACAGCGGGGCAGGCGACTACATCGTGCAAGCCATGCGGGGCACCACCCTCTCGCCCCTGCTGCTGGCCTGGGGCATGGCAGCGGCCCTGCGCGTGTCGCTGGGCTCGGCCACCGTGGCCGCCATGACGGCCGGCGGCATCGTGGCCCCTATGGTGGCCGACGGTCAGGTGGCGCCCGAGCTGCTGGTGCTGGCCACGGGGGCCGGCAGCCTCACCGCCTCCCAGGTCAACGACACGGGCTTCTGGCTCTTCAAGGAATATTTCGGCCTGAGCGTAGGACAAACGCTGCGCACCTGGACGGTGATGGAGACCCTCGTCTCGGTGCTGGGGCTGGCCGGCTGCCTGCTGCTCGATGCCCTCGCGGGCTGAGCCTTGAACACCGGACGCCCGGTGCCATTCGGATACCCTCGGTATGGGCACGGCAGCTTTCTTTGGCTTGCGCAAAAACATCGAAAAATCTGTTGATCCATGCAATCACCACTCACGGACATCGGCATCGTAGGCTTGGGCAAAATGGGGCTGGCCCTGGCCTGCAACATGCGCGACCACGGCTTTCGCCCCCTGGGCTGGGACCTCGACGCCGATGCACGCCAGCAGGCACGCACGGCAGGCATCGCGCTGGCCGATAGCCTGTCGGCCCTGCCGATGGCGCTGCCGGCACCGCGCGTCATCTGGATGATGGTGCCTGCCGGCAAACCCGTCGACGACGCCATCGAGGCGCTGCTGCCCGCCCTCGAGCCGGGCGACGTGCTCATCGACGGCGGCAACTCGCGCTATACCGACACCCTGCGCCGCGCACAGCGGCTGGAAGACCGGGGCATACACTACCTCGACTGCGGCACCAGCGGCGGCGTGGAAGGCGCGCGCCACGGCGCCTGCACCATGGTGGGAGGACCCGAGGAAGCCTGGGCCGTGTGCCGCCCCCTCTTCGAAGCCATTTCGGTGCCCGGCGGCACCCTATATTGCGGCCCGTCGGGCAGCGGCCACTACGTGAAAATGGTCCACAACGGCATCGAGTACGGCATGATGCAGGCCATCGCCGAAGGGTTCGAGCTGATGCACGAAGGCCCCTACACGCTCGACCTCGCCGCCATCGCCCGCCTGTGGAATCACGGCTCGGTGATCCGCAGCTGGCTGATCGAGCTGACGGCGCGCGCCCTCGAGCCCGACGCCGAGCTGGGCGCGCTGCGCGACGTGGTGCGCGCCTCGGGCGAAGGCCAGTGGACCGTGGAAGAAGCCCTGCGCCAGGGGGTGCCCACGCCCGTCATCGCCCTGTCGCTGATGATGCGGCAGCGCAGCCAGCAGCAGGAGTCGTATGCCGGCAAGCTGCTGGCCGCCCTGCGCAACCAGTTCGGCGGGCACAGCGTCGTGAAAAAGGAAGAACCATGAATCATCCCCTCGCCCATCAGATTGCCCAGGTAGAGGTGCCGCCCGGCATGCTGGCCCTGTGGGGCCTGGGCCAGATGGGGCTTCTCGTCAAAGGACCCGACGGCCTCATCGTCATCGACCCGTGCCTGAGCGACTACGTAGCCGAGCTGCACGGCGACTTCTGGCGTCGGGCATTCGATCCGCCGGTGCCGCCCGATGCGCTGGCCGCGGTGGACTACTACCTGGTGACCCACGAGCACGAAGACCATTTCGACCTGCAGACGGCAGCCGCCATACGGGCCGCCTCGCCCGACGTGCATTTCGTGGCGTCGGGCTGGTGTGCGCCCCAGTGCGCCCGCCTCGGACTGCGCGACAGCGACTGGTCGGTGCCGCCGGTGCTGCAGCCCATGGCCCTGGCGGGCACGAGCTGCCTGCTCACCGCCCTGCCCGCAGCCCACTACCTTCCGGAAAAGGACACAGCGCGCGGCCATCGCTGGCTGGGCTACGTCCTCCAGTGGAACGGCGTGACCCTCTACCACGCCGGCGACACCATCTTTTTCGAAGGATATTTCGACATGTGGCAGGCCCTGCCCCGCCCCGACGCAGCCATGCTGCCCGTCAACGGGCGCGACTGGTTTCGCACGCGCAAAGGCATCATCGGCAACCTGCTGCCCGACGAGGCGGCCCGGTTCTGCCACGAGGTGCCCACCGGCCTGCTGCTCATCGGACACAACGACCTCTACCCCAACAACACCATCCCCTGGACACACATCGCCGCCTCGATGGAACGGCATGCGCCACGCCAGCCATGGAAATACCTGCAGCCGGGGGAAATGTGCTGGGTGCAAGGTGCAGACTGAGGGTGCATTGAGTCCCCTGAAAAAAAA
>CAYNYN010000204.1:0-6985 GCA_964401445.1 uncultured Saprospiraceae bacterium
AAACCCTCAGCGCTTCACCCTCAACCCTCAACCCTTGTTGTACTCGTTCATGGCGCGCTGCAGGCCGATGGTGGTGAAGGCCAGTGCGGCGTCGGCTGCGCGCGTGATGATGTCGGGCAGCTTTTCGGCCTCTTCGGGCTTCCACTTGCCCAGCACGTAGTCGGCCTGTCGTCCTTTCGGAAAATCGTTGCCGATGCCGATGCGCAGGCGCGCGTACTTGTTGGTGCCGAGCTGCTGGTTGATGTCCTTGAGGCCGTTGTGGCCGCCGTCGCTGCCGCCCGGCCGCAGGCGCAGCTTGCCCAGCGGCAGGTTGATGTCGTCGACGATGACGAGCAGGCGGTCGGGCGTGAGCTTGAGCTGCTGCAGCCAGTAGCGCACGGCCTTGCCCGAGCGGTTCATGTAGGTGGAGGGCTTGAGCAGGTAGATGTGGCGGCCGCGATGGCGGATGTGGGCCAGGTCGCCCAGCGTCTTGTGCGCCCACTCGGCCTCGTGGCGCCGTGCCAGCTCATCCACCACGTCGAATCCAATGTTGTGTCGCGTGTGGTCGTATTCGGGGCCCATGTTGCCCAGTCCCACGATGAGGTATTTCATGCCGTCGTCCGGTTCTTGTGTATGCGTTTTGCCGAAGAGCGATGCGATCCATTTCCACATGACTCAAAAGCATGCTTTGTTGATGCCCAGCACGTAGCGCTCGACCACGTGCAGCGCCGGCGCCGTCTCGCTGCCCTCGAAGCCGCCGATCATGTCGTCGGTGAGCTGCTGGCGGGCCAGCGCCACGAGGCGGGCCGCCACGGGCCGGTAGCTCCAGTGCCACTTTTCTTCGTTGTAGCCCCAGGGCCGCTCGGGGCCTTTGGGCGTATAGGGCTGGCAGAAGCCGTACGCGTGTGCGTGGGCGCTGAGCCAGTCGTAGATCGCCTTGCCCTCGCCGCTTTCGAAGTAGCTGTTTTCGAAGGCGTTGAGGTCGATGTCGGTGCCCCAGTGGTGGCGCGAGGTGCCGGGCATGGAGCTGTATTCGAGGATCTTGCGGGCGCGCGCCACGGGGTCGGGTATGGCTTCGGCCAGATTCATGCCGTCCACCAGGCGTTCGCCCCGCCATTTGGCCTCCCAGATGCGTTTCTGGTGTGTGAAGGGGCGCGTGGCCGAGCGGATGACGAGGTGGATGCCGTCGGCGCGGGCAGCCTCGTACATGCGTACAAAGGCTTCGTAGGCGTCGCGGCGCAGGTACATGTCGGGCTTGTCGCAGTGCTCCGGCGCGATGCGCACGAAGTCGGGATGGGTGGCCGGATCGAAGCGCCCCATGAGGTAGTCGAGCGAAAAGGTGTCGGCAGGCGGCCGGGCGGCATTTGCCGAAAGGCTGTCGGAAGCAGGCGTGGGCGCGGGCGGGTTCGGCGACCCGCTACAGGCCACAAGCCCCGCCGACAGGGCCAGCAGGAGCGGCAGTGCAAGAAGGAAACCCGGAAAGCGAAAGCTGGACGACATGCCGTTGATGTTTTTGGAGCGACAAAGGTACGGCGTGCTGCACAAAGGGCCGGCGCGCCACGCGCCCGACAGAATTGGGCGGCGGAGCAACCCTGTGTGGAAAAATGCGTTACTTTCACACGCATACCACGCCACACCCCAAACGCACACTCTGTTATGTTCACAGCAACCACACACGGCATCACGGTGAGTGTCGAGGTTCGTTACGAACCCGAGCATTCCAATCCGGCCTTGTACAAATATGTCTTTTCCTACCGCGTGATCATCGAGAACAACAGCGACCAGACGGTGCAGCTGCTGCGCCGCCACTGGCACATCATCGACGGCAAGGGCCTGCACCGCGAGGTAGAGGGCGAGGGCGTCGTCGGTCAGCAGCCGGTGCTGCACCCGGGCGAGTCGCATCGCTATTCGAGCTGGTGCCCCCTGCGCACGCCCATTGGCAAGATGTACGGCACCTACCTGATGATGCGTCAGCACGACCACCAGCTCTTCATGGTGCGCATACCCGAGTTTCGGCTCGAAGCGCCACAGATCCTGAATTAGGCCAGGCCACGCCTTCTTTCCGTCTTCACATCGCAGTCCGCAGGCTTGCGCCGCGCCATCGGGGCGGGCGCAGCATGCCACCCTCAGTCCTCATCCTCGACCACGGCGATGCACTTCAGCTCGATGGCGATGGGCGTGGGCAGGGCCGTGATGCCCACGGTGGTGCGACACGGCTGGTTGTCTTTGAAATACTCGGCGTAGATGCGGTTGAACGTGTGGAAGTCGCGCTCCATGTTGGTGAGGAAGACGGTGACGTCGACCAGCGACTCCCAGCGGGCGCCGCAGGCCTCGAGCACGGTGCGCACGTTGCGGAACACCGAATGGCACTGCGCCTCGAAGTCGAACTCCAGATAGTTGCCCGAGGGGCTGCGCTTGAGGCCGGGCACCTCGTCGGTCTCGGGGTCGCGCGGGCCGATGCCCGACAGGAAAAGCAGGTTGCCCACGCGGCGGGCGTGCGGATACAGGCCCACGGGCCGGGGCGCTTTCGATGCGTCTATCTTCTTCGATTGGCTCATGGCGATGCGTTTTTGTTGGCGGAAGGGTGGCGGGCGCGGCGCGCGCTCACAGCTTGCGCGCCAGCGTCAGGCCGTCGGCGACGGTGAGCAGGCACAGCTCGATGCGGTCGTCGTCGTGCAGGTGGCTGTTGAGGCTGCGGATGGCCTCGGTTTCGGGCTCGTGGTTGTCGGGGTCGGCCACCTTGCCGTCCCACAGCGTGTTGTCGATGGCGATGAGGCCGCCCGGCCGCACCAGCTGCAGGCACAGCTCGTAGTAGGCGATGTAGTTTTCCTTGTCGGCGTCGATGAAGGCGAAGTCGTAGCTGTTGGGCCCCTCCTCGTCGAGCAGGGCGGTGAGCGTCTCGCGGGCCGGCGCGATGCGCAGGTCGATCTTGTCGGCCACGCCGGCTTCCTTCCAGTAGGGCCGACCGATGCGCGGCCACTTCTCCTCGATGTCGCAGGCCACGATGCGGCCATCGTCGGGCAACGCCAGCGCCACGGCCAGTGTGCTGTAGCCGGTGAACACGCCCACCTCGATGGTGCGGCTGGCGCTCAGCAGGTGGACGAGCAGCTGCATGAACTGCGCCTGATCGGGCGCGATCTGCATGTTGGCTTCGGGCAGGCGCTGCGTCTCTTCGCGCAGGCGGCGCATCACGTCGGGCTCGCGCAGGCTGACGGACAAGAGGTATTGGTACAGCGCATCGTCGATGGGCGTGGGTCGGGCCGACATGGCTACGGTTTTGGTGAAGAGGTGCAATGTGTCGGCTCGAAAGTAAGTGGTTTTCGGGGGATGGGGGGAGTCGCCCGGCAAAGAATGGGCGAGGGACATCTCGCGCAACGGGCGCGATGCCGCAACGCAGCGCAACGCTCGTTTCGCGAAATGAGCGAGGAATCGAGATTCGCGGAATCCTTTTCACCCAGATTCAGAGGTGAAAACACGCCTCTCTTCTCTCTTCTCTCCTCTCTCCTCTCTCACTCACCCTCTACTTCCCGTCCTGCTTCGCAAACACGCGGCGCAGCAGGTCGGTGGTGCGCGCCGACACGTCGTGCCGGATCTCCTGCTCCTTGAGGGCCACCATGGCGAACAGCCCCTCGAGTGCTTCGCGCGTGACGTAGTCGTCCAGGTCGGCGTTCACCTTTTCCACGAAGGGAATCTTGTTGTAGGTGTTGACGGCGTCGGCCCAGTACTGGCGCGCGTTGAACTTGTCGAGCGACTCGACGATCACGGGGTTGAACTCCTCGTACAGCTTCTGCCAGGTGGCCTGGCGCAGGTAGGCCGTAGCCGCCGTGTCGGGACCCATGAGGATGTCCATGGCGTCCTGGAAGGTCATCTCGGCGATGGCCTGCCTGAAGATGGGCGCGGCCCGTTTGGCTGCATCTTCGGCGCCACGGTTGATCTTCTCGAGCAGCAGTTGCTCGACATTGCTGAAGCCCGGCACGTTTTGCAGCTTGTCGGCAATCTTGCGGGCTTCGGGCGGCAGGTCGATGCGGTAGGGGCTGTTGAGGTAGCCGCCTTCCTGCGCCAGCTTCTGCGCCCCTTCGGTGATGCCGAGCTCGAGTGCCTGCTTGAGGCCGGCAGCCACCTCCGAGGGCGTGAGCTGGTCGGTTTGTTCGAGTACGGTGCCGAGGGTCTGCTGCAACGTCGCCGGATCGCAGGCAGCAAGCTGGAGGGCGACGAGGGAAAGCATCAGGAATTTGATTTTCATGGGGTCGTGGTTTTTGTCGTCATCGACGCGCGGCTTACTTGCGCGCCAACTCCGCGATTTTTTCTTCGAGTTCGTATTCGTCGCCGGGCACGTAGCCGTTGTGCGTCCAGGCGATGGTGCCGTCGGGGGCGATGAGCAGGGTGTAGGGGATGGTCTGGAAGTTGAAGGCGTTGCGGATCTTGTTTTCCTCGCCGTGCAGGATGGTGTACTCCCAGCCTTTGGTGGTCACCATCGAGGGCACCTTGGCCAGCGCCCGCTGGTTGTCGATGGTCACGGCCACCACCTCCACGTTGTATTTCTCCTGCCATTCGGGGTAGAGGTCGGCCATGGCGTCGAGCTCTTTCTTGCAGGGCGAGCACCACGTGGCCCAGAAGCTGAGCACCACGATCTTGCCGTCCTTGACGAGGTCTTTGGCGGCGACCGTCTCGCCGTAGAGGGTGCGGAAGGTGACGTCGGGCAGTGCCTTTTGCGCCATGGCGCTTGCGCAAATGCCCAGCGCGAAGGCCAGGAACAGGGTCTTTTTCATGTTTTCTCGGTTTAGTATGTCAAAAATAATGTTTGCCTGATGACCAAAGGGGCACAGTCCTTCCTGCCTTTCGGCAAATGTGCTCGAACATTGCAGCGGCCATTGGAACGGATGGCTGGCCCGATCGGATTTGTGACTGCCTTTTCGGGCCAAAGTAACTTCAAGGTAGGCGCGAGGCGTGTCCGACGCAAGCATTTTTCCCGGGCATTAACGCTACCTTAACCACCACAACGGCGAACCTGAACGCCCCCGCGGGGGCAAAGCTAAAAACCCATTGCTCATGGCAAAGCGATACGCGCTGCTGGTACTGGCCTTGATGGCTTTGCGTCAGCTATCGTACACTCAAGATGTCGGCCGCCTGTCGGGCAACCTCGAAGCCAACGGCAATTTCTTCATGCGCGACACCCTCATCGGCGCTGACAATACGCCCCAGTACGACCACCAGCTCTACGGCGCCGACGCCTGGCTCAACCTCGTGTATGCGCGCGGCGACTTCGAAGGGGGCATCCGCTTCGACCTGTTCCAGAACTCGAACCTCCTCAACCCCACCGGCAGCTATACCGACCAGGGCATCGGCCGCTGGTATTTGCGCAAGCGGGTGGGCAAGCTCGACCTGACGGGCGGCTACATCTACGACCAGATCGGCTCGGGCATCATCTTCCGCGCCTACGAAGAGCGGCCCCTCGCCATCGACAATGCCTTGTACGGCTTGCGCCTCGAATACGAGCTGGCACCCGACTGGCGCGTGCGGGCCTTCACCGGCCGGCAAAAACAGCAGTTCGACGCCTACCGATCGGTCATCCGCGGCCTGGCACTCGACGGCTTCTGGGCCAGCGACTCGAGCAGCCTGACGCTGGTGCCCGGCATCGGCATCGTCAGCCGCACCATCGACGATGGCGCCATGAACCTGCTCACCGCCGAGCTGGCCACCTACGCGCCGGAAGACCGCTTCGTGCCCCACTACAACACCTACGCCCTCAGCGTGTACAACACGCTCACCGCCGGCCCCTTCGCCTGGTACGTCGAGGGCGCGTGGAAGAGCGCCGACGTCATGTTCGACCCCTTCGCCACGCGCCTCACCAGCTCGGGCGACACGCTCGTGGGCAAATACTACAGCGGCGACGGCACCAGCATCTACTCGAGCTTCAGCTATGCGGCCGGCAAGCTGGGCATCACGCTCGAAGGCAAGTACACGAAGAACTTCGAGTTTCGCACGCGCCCCCAGGAGTCGGCCAACCGCGGCCTGATCAACTACCTGCCGCCCATGACGCGCGTCAACACCTATCGCCTCACGGCGCGCTACAACGCCGCCACCCAGTTCCTCGGCGAGTACGCCTGGCAGGCCGATCTGAGCTATGCCCCCCACCGCAAGCTCAACTTCAACTTCAACATGTCGAACCTCACCACCCTCGACCAGGACCTGCTCTACCGCGAGCTGCTGGCCGAGGTGCAGTACAAGTACAAACGCGAGTGGCAACTGGTGGCGGGCGTGCAGATGCAGCAATACAACCAGGAAGTGTACGAGGTGAAGCCCGGCGTGCCCATGGTGCAGACCCTCACGCCCTATTTCGACTTCCTCTACAAGCTCGATCGCCGCAAGGCCCTGCGCTTCGAAGGGCAGTACATGGCCACCGATCAGGACTATGGCAGCTGGGCCTTCGCGCTGGTCGAGTTCACGTGGGCACCCCACTGGGCCATCACCCTTTCCGACATGTACAACGTGAAGCCGAAAAAGACCTTCGACGCCGAGGGCAACCCCCTGCCCATCCACTACCCCCGCATCGACGTCTATTACACCCAGGGCGCCAACCGTTTCTCGCTGAGCTACGTCAAACAAGTGGAAGGGGTGGTGTGCTCGGGCGGCATCTGCCGGCTCGAGCCGGCATTCAGCGGCGTCAAGGTCACCGTCAATTCTTCGTTCTGAATGACGATGGACGATGGACGATAGACAATGGACGATAGACGATGAATGAATTACATTTATTTGTAAAGCACTTATAATAAACTTTAAACACTAAGCTTTAAACTATAAACTCAAACCCTCAACCCTCAACGCTACACCCTCAACCACTTTTTTCAGGGGACTCATTTCTGATTTTTTCAAAAAACACAGGCCATGCATCCGACCTACCATACTGCGCTGCGCTTCCTGCTTTTCGTGTCCATGCTGTGGCTGAGCGCTTGCAGCGAAATACCGCCCGTCATTCCCGAGCCCACCGGCCCCACCGGCACCAACG
>CAYNYN010000205.1:0-3278 GCA_964401445.1 uncultured Saprospiraceae bacterium
GCCTGCCATGGGGCCGTGCAGATAGAGCCGGATCTCCCTGTCGGGAAACAGCGCCTGGAGCGCCTGGCGCGTCAGCGTGGCCCATCCGGCGCTGGCGCGCAGCAGGCTTTCGGCATCGGCAAAGGGCGCATCGCAGTGCCGGATGGCGAGGATCGCGTCCTGCCTTTCGGCAAAAAGGTCGATGGTCGTTTCGAAGAGCTGGCCGGCCGAGGTTGCCGCGTCTTCCGGTTGGCCGGGGTGCAGCGTGCAGCGTAGCGGCCAGAGGCGTGCCCAGCCGTCGTCGTCGGGCTGCCAGCCCGTGGCCTGCCAGAAGGCGTCGGCGCGCTGCAACAGCGTGCCGGCGTCGAGGTCTTCGACCTCGTAGCGGCGCAGCAGCCCTTCGGCGCGGCTCTGGCGCGATGCAGCTGTCTGTTGGGGCGCGTCGGCGCGGAAGAAGGCGGCCAGGGCGCGGGCACGTCCCTCCGTCGCTTCGCTTTTTGCGAAAGCGGGCGCATAGGCCATTTCCTGCACGGCAACGAGCTGTGCGTCGAGCGCCGCAGGCTCGATACGGGCGGGCGGCCACTGGCGGCGTCCTGCGGGCGGCTCGAGCCAGTGGACGGCTTCGGGCGGTGGGGGCGCCAGCGTGTCGAGCATTTGCGGCAGCGTGAAGGTGCGCGTTTCTTTCACGATGGGCTGCCCCTGCCAGCTCCAGGGCGTCTCGTCCTGGTCGGGCAGCAGCAGCTCGGCACCCTCGTTGTCGGGGCCGAGGGCCACGCGGTTGAGCCAGGCGGTGGCGTTGCCCGTCGTGGTGGGCCACACCAGGTAGTCGCGGGCGCGCGTGATGCCCACGTAGAGCAGGCGCGCCTCTTCCATCAGGGCCTGCTGCCGCGCTTGCGCAAACTCGGGCCGCTCCAGCACGCGCTCGCCCATGGGCGCCTTTCGCCACGACGGGCCATAAGGTTGCGCCCAGAAGCGCAGCCAGCGCCCGCCGAGGATGTCCTGCGGGTCGGGGTTCTCTCGTTCCGAGACGACCTGCAGCCCCCACGGCTCGGCGCGCAGCGGCTGGCCCAGGTTCATGCACACGACGATGGGCCACTCCAGCCCCTTGCTGGCGTGGTAGGTCAGCACGTTGACGGCGCGGGGCGAGGTGGTGGCGCCCTGCCAGTCTTCGCCGCGCTGCTGTTTGGCCGTCAGCCACAGCAGGAAGCCGCCGAGCGAGGCGGCGGCGTGGAGGCGCGTGCAGCGCTCCTCGTACTCGATGGCCATGCCCATCAGCCGTTCGATGTTGGCCAGGCGCTGCTCGTGCTTGCCCCAGCGCACCACGAGGCGGCGCAGGTCGAGCTGGTCGAGCAGGCGGGCCAGCACCTCGGCGCTGCCCAGCTCGGCCACGCGCGGGCGCAGCGCGTCGAGCTTTTGCATCAGCTCGTGGTTGGCAGCCCACCGTTCCTGCTGGCCCGCTTCGAGCCACCGCAGCCGGTCTTCGATGAGGTCGGACAGGGTGTGGGTGCCCGACAGGATGAGCAGCTCGGCCGTGGAGCGGGCGTCGTCGGGGTGGAGCAGCAGCTTGAGGCAGGCCATGACGAGCCGCGCCTCGGCCGTATCGAGCAGGCCGGTGCGGGCGATGGCCGCTTCCATGCCGGCCTGGTGGAGCGCCTCGGCCACCTCGCGGCAGTGGGCGTTGGTGCGGCAGAGGATGGCCACGTCGCCCGGTCGCGCCCTTCGCGGCTCTTTTTCGCCTTTCGGCAAAACGAGCACCCCCTCTTCGAGGCGCTGACGCAAGGTGTGGGCCATGGCCTGCGCCAGCCAGCGCTTGTTGGGGCGGCCGCTTTCGGGAAGAAAGTGCCAGTGCCACAGAGCACGACCCATGGCCTCCGGCTCGGGCGGGATGCGATATTCGGGGTCGCCGGCCCGCTTGCGGCGCGGCTCGAGCGCCACCTGCTCGGGCGGCAGGCCGCGCTCCTCCAGCCGCCCGGTGCCGAAGGCTTCGGTGAAAATGGCGTTCGACAGCCACACCAGCTCCTCGCGCGCCCGCCACGAGTAGCGCAAGATGTTTTCGGGCTGCACGCCACCCACCATGCGGACGACGGCTTCCATCAGGGCGGGGTCGGCACCGCGGAAGCCGTAGATGCTCTGCTTGGGGTCGCCCACCCATACCGACTGGCGGGCCAGCCTGGAGAGCTTGTAGAAGATGTTGAGCTGGATGGGGCTGGTGTCCTGAAACTCGTCCACCATGAGCAGGTCGAGCTGGGCGGCCAGCGCCTGCTGCACCGCCGGCACGTCGAGCAGGCGGTCCACCAGCACCTCCATGTCGGTGTAGTCGATCAGGCCGCGCTGTCGCTTGTATTGCTGGTATTCGGCCAGGGCCTCGCCGGCCAGGTCGAACATGGCTTCCACGTATTCGCGCAGCTCGCGGTGCAGGCGCGGGTGTCGCTCGTGTTGCAGCGCCAGCTCGATGAGGGGGGCGGCATCGTCGCGGCTCTTCTTGCCCACCCGCTCCGTGGCGATGGCCAGGTATTCCTTCCATGGGGGCGTCTCGCCCCTTTCGAGCTTGCGCAGCAGGGCCTCGAGCTTGCGCACGTAGTCGCGTGTGGTTTTGGTCTCGTCCTCGTTGTGGGTGAGGGTGGCAATGGTTTCTTTCAGCGCTTGCGCAAATTGCTCTTCCCAGGCTTGGGCTTCGGCCGCGCTCATGGGGGGCGGCAACAGCGCGAACAGCGTGTCCAGGGAGCGCTGCTTGCTGGCTTCCAGCACCTCGGCATCGAAGCGGTTGGCGCGTGCGGCTTCGGTGAGCTCGCGCACGGTGCGCCGCCAGTCGCCGCCGCGGCCCTGGCTGTCGCGCATGCCGAGGCGCTCGACCAGCATTTCGAGGCGGTCCACCTTTTCGGGCAGCAGGATGTTGGCCATGGCCTGGTTGAAGAGCGCCTGGTGGTCTTCCTCGGCGATGATGTCCACCTCGGGCGAGACGCCGGCCTCGTAGGCGAAGCGGCGCAGCAGGCGCACGCCGAGGCTGTGCACCGTGCCGATGAGGGCATGTGCCAGGTCGTGGGCAGCCTCCACCTCGCCGGCGGCCAGCAGAGCCTGGCGCACGCGCTCCTGCAGCTCGCCCGCCGCCTTGTTGGTGAAGGTGGTGGCGATGATGCCTTCGGCGCGGGCCCCGCCCTTCAGGGCCTGCACCAGCTCTTGCGTCAGGCGGTAGGTCTTGCCCGAGCCGGCACCTGCCGAGATGATCTTGATACGTGGCGTGTCAGGTGTTTCGAATGGCGTATCGGGTGTCGCAGCCATGTGTCTTGAGTCTGCTGAAA
>CAYNYN010000205.1:3378-6954 GCA_964401445.1 uncultured Saprospiraceae bacterium
TGTCACGCTCACCCCTCTTTTTCCAGGGGACGCGCGTCTTCCTTTTCACAATGCACCTGCAAATAACGCGATGTGGCGACGCCCGGCCAAGCCCCCACCGGGATGAATCAGTCGATGGATTCGGCTTCCTGCGCTTCGCGTTTCAGCTTGCGCAGGTAGCGCCACACGAACCACACCATCACGAGCACGGCGGTGGGCACGTACCACCACAGCGGGCTGAGGCGCAGCGGCACCGGCGCGTCGGCGCCCCACACCACATAGGGCGCCCAGTGGAAGGGGTGCGCTTCCAGGTTGGTCTTCGTCTCGTTGAGCCAGGCGATCTGGGCCTGGGCGAGCGCTTCGGACGGGGGCAGGCCGGCGCGCAGTCGCGAATAGAAGGTGTCGAACAGCTGCGCCCTGCGCTGCTCGGCGCCATACCACAGGGCGACGAGGGTGGTGGCGGTGCCTGCCCGATGCAGGGCCACCTGCAGGGCTTGCAGGGCGGTGGCCGCCTGCGCCAGCGGCAGCATGCCCCAGTGGCAGGCCGGCAGCACGGCCAGATGGGCGTGCAGGCCTTTGGTGGCCAGGGTGCTCAGGGGCATCAGTCCGTCGTCTTCCCAGGGCGTGAGGGCCAGCAGCAGCGAGTCGGCACGGCTGCCCAGCGGCAGCAGGTGCGCCTCGGCATGCCATACGCCCAGCGAGGGCGGCGGCGCCTGCACGCGTGCCGGCGTCGTCTGCTCGGCGCGCCATACCTCGCCGCCCAGGCGTTCGATCGTTGCTGCGAGCGCAGCGGTGGCCGGCAGCGAAGGCAGGGCCCCGTCGGGGGCCTGCAACAGCTGCAGGTACTGCAGGGTGGCGCGGTCGTCGGGGCGCGGCCATTCGTATCCAAAGTAGTCGGGGGCGACGAGCAGCGCGCGCTGCTCGGGCCTGCCGCGGCGGGCGGCGGCGAGGCGCCCCTCGAGCCAGGCCGAGCCGGAGAGCGTGTAGTCGAAGCGGTACTTTTTGGCGAGGAAGGGCAGGTACTGGTAGCTGGCCACCGGATGTTCCACCTCGGCGATGAGGGCCTGCAAGGGCAGGAGGCGCCATTTGCCGAAAGGCGACACCACCAGGCGCGTCGTTTTTGGCGGCAGCCACGCCAGCGCATCGGCCAGCAGCAGGTCGTACAGCTCGATGGCCTGCCGCGTGTACTGGTCGAAGGCGTCCTGCAGCGCTTCGGGCCGGGGCGGCTCCTGCAAGCCCAGCAGGAACTGCTCGAGCAGCTCGTCGATGTAGAGGGGCATGGGCTGCACGAAGAAGGCGGCGCTGTGGGTGGTGGCGGCGATGGTGAGCAGGCGGCCGTCGGGTAGCGGCGTCCAGGCGACGAAGGCACCCAACTGCTCGGGCAGGGCCGATTGCACGTCGGCCAGGGTGCGGGGCGCGGGAGGGGCGTAGCCTTCGGGCCACTGGCTGTGGCGCCACTGTTCGGACAGGGCGAAGAGCTGCGCGACGTCGCCGCGGTCGATCGCGGCTTGCCACTGGGCCATCGTCTGGCTCTGCGCGCCAAGCGCCAGCCAGCAGATACAGATGAGTATGCCGGCAAGGGAGCGGAGTCGGAGCATGGGATGCGGGTTGTGGTTTGTGCGCGGACGCAGTCGATGCAGCTGCGCCCTTACCCTTCCTCTTTCAGATGGCGCAGCGCCGCCTCGCGCAGGCGCTGGAGGAAGGGCGAGGCAAAGATGAAGTCTTGCAGCGTTTCGTTGTCGGAGGTGAGCACCTCGTGGCGGTTGCCCGTCCAGGCCACGCGGCCCTGATACAGCAGCGCGATGTTGTCGCCGATCTCCATCACCGAGTTCATGTCGTGGGTGTTGATGACGGTGGTGATGTTGCGCTCGTAGGTGATGCTCTGGATGAGCTCGTCGATGGTGATGGCCGTCTTGGGGTCGAGGCCCGAGTTGGGCTCGTCGCAGAACAGGTATTTGGGGTTGAGGACGATGGCGCGCGCGATGCCGACGCGCTTCTGCATGCCGCCGCTGATCTCGGAAGGGTACTTGTCGTTGATGCCCGGCAGTTCGACGCGCTCGAGCACCTCGTCGACGCGCTTGCGCTTCTCGGCGTAGGTCAGGTTGGTGAACATGTCGAGCGGGAAGCGGATGTTCTCCTCGACGGTCATGGAGTCGAACAGGGCCGAGCCCTGAAAGAGCATGCCCACCTGCATGCGCAGCTTTTGGAGGCTTTTGCGGTCGAGGGCGAACAGGTCGATGTCGTCGTAGTAGACCTTGCCCTGGGTGGGCTTCAGCAGGCCGACGAGGATCTTGAGCAGGACCGTCTTGCCGGCGCCACTGCGCCCGATGATGAGGTTGCACTTGCCCGGATAGAAGGTCAGGTTGATGTCTTTGAGCACTTCGTGCTCGTCGAACGACTTGTAAATATGCTCGGTGCGAATCATTGCTTGTCGGTAATGGTGAAAGAGGCGCGCGGCTCAGCCCGTCATGAGCAGGGCAATCACGTAGTCGGCCAACAGGATGAGGATGTCGCTGATGACCACGGCGTTGGTGCTGGCCTTGCCCAGCTCGATGCTGCCCCCCTTGACGTAGTAGCCCTGGTAGCACGATACGGCCGTCAGGATGAAGGCGAACACCACCGTCTTGACGTACATGATCTGTACGTTGAGGGGGTCGAAGTAGGCGCGCAGCCCGCGGATGTATTCTTCATTGGTGATCTCGCCCGTGGGCACCGAAGCCAGGTACCCGCCGATGATGGCGATGAAGGCCGAGAGGGTCACCAGCATGGGGATGACCACGATGGCAGCCACCAGCTTGGGCGTGATGAGATACGAGGCCGTATTGACCCCCATGATCTCCATGGCGTCGATGTGCTCCTTCTGCCGCATGCCGCCCAGCTCGGCAGCCAGGTTGGAGCCCACCTTGCCGGCCAGCACCAGGCAGGTGATGGTCGGTGCCGACTCGATGATGGCCAGGTCGCGCACGATGTAGCCGATGTAGTAGCGCGGCACGAGCTGCCCGTCGAGCTGGTAGGCGAACTGGACGGCCGCCACGGCACCCATGAACACCGAGATGAGGCCCACGATGACCAGCGAGCCGATGCCGATGGCGTCCATCTGGCGCAGCGTCTCCTTCCAGTACATCGACCACTTCTCGGGACGCTGCAACGCCGCCCGCATCAGCAGCAGGAAGCGACCAAAGTGATAGAACAGATTCAGATTCATGGCCTGGTCTGGTAGTGCCGTTTGGCTTTGTTGGGAAAATCGGTGGCAAAATTAGCCGAATTTTGCACAAAGGCCCGTCGTCCGTTGCCTTTCTTGTGGACGGTGCCTCCTTGCGGACATCATCTGCTGGCACATGTGGCGATTATTTCGCAAATTGCGTGTCGCCAGCCCCTTTCCCACACCCCACCATCCGCTCGGGATGTAGCTGAACCCCGCAAACGCCCTGGACGCGCCGGCAAAACGGATGCCCGTGCGTGCGCTGCGATGGCCAATGAGTTGCCTTTCGGCAAACGCTGCCCGGCCTTGTTGCGTAATGGATAGTGCGACGAGTCGTATCTGACCGAATTGCTCTTTGCAATGTGAAAAAGGACGATGGACGATAGTCGATGGAC
>CAYNYN010000206.1:0-6932 GCA_964401445.1 uncultured Saprospiraceae bacterium
AACCCTCAACCATTATTAAAAGGGCGCACCTGCTCGTAGTCCGTTTTCCTGGAAAAGAAAATGACGCCCCGTGCATGGCACGGCAGGCGTCATTTGGGCAACACCGAAGGCAAGGAATTGCCTGTGTCAGGCATTCGATTGCTTGTCGTTTTTGACGGGGCGATTGGTCTTCTTCGAACGGGTCTTGCCGTACGAGTTACGCCACAGCTTGCCCCGGCGCGTTCTTCTGTCTCCTTTACCCATTGGTTCCAAATTTAGGTGAGGAAAATCGAAGGGCAAAGGTACGGCTTTTTCCGCGAAGGGTGTGCCCGTGCCCACGGCCTCATTCCAATTTCAGGCGGTAGCGCCCTTTGAGCAAGCGATTATAATAGCTGCCCAACGAGGCGGCGCTTTTGAAGCCTTCCCAGATTTCGAGGGGCACGTCCTGGTGCACGTAGGTCCGTCCACCTGCACGCAGCAACAAAAAGCCCGTCTTCCCATCGCAGCTCAGGTAGCGCGCCCCTTCGATCCAGGAGCTGCGCGAGGTGTCCACCGTCTCGTCGATGGGGAAATGTGCCTGCAGCACGAGCCTCTCCGCGGTATCGTAATCCGGAAAGGATGCGGGCAGCTCGGCGCACGACTGCGCGGTGCAGCCGGAAGACAGCATGCCCGTCAGCAAAAGGGACATCAGCCATTTCATGGGGCCTACATTTTTTGGTTGAGTATTGAGCGTAACGACGTGAATTTCCATCGTCCATCGTCCATCGTCTATTGTCCGCCGTCCATCGCTGCGGTTTTTTACCAAATTGATAAACAGTGATAAAATCGTTTAAAAACGTTTACAAACGCTTCTAAACGAAAGTACACGTGTAAGTTGCGATTTGGGCGGGCAGGTGCCTTCACCTTTGCGATGCAAGGCAGCAAAAGCGATTCCGGAATCCATTGCGCTGCACCTGAAACCTTATTCGCAAACGCCCCTGCGGGCACAAAATCTCGAAGTCATGAAAAACATGGTGAACAAAGTGCAACTCATCGGCAATCTCGGTCAGGACGTCACCTGCAAGCAACTGCCCAGCGGCCAGAAAATCGCGCGCGTATCGCTGGCCACCAAGGACGTCTATCACAACGACAAGGGCGAAAAGGTCGTCAACACGCAATGGCACACGCTCGTGGGCTGGGGCAAGGTGGCCGAAAACATGGAAGCGTTTTTCAAGAAAGGCAAGCAGGTAGCCGTGTTGGGCAAGCTGCACCACCGCACCTGGGAAGACAAGGACGGCAACAAGCGCTACACCACCGAAATCTGGGTCAACGAATTCATGCTGCTGAACTGAATATCACCTATCCCGCAATCATGGAGGCTTTCCCGAAAGGGGAAGCCTTTTTTGTTGGTTGGTTATGAGCTTGTTGTGGGTGACTGCCTGGAAAAAGGCCAAATTTTTTTGCCGACAGGCATAAGGAAAGGCGGGGCCCTGCAATGAGAGGGTGTCTGCGGCAGGAAAGCCTGCCCGATCGTTCACCAGAATTTTTCACCAAAAATTATTGTCCCATGAGCTACTCGATCAAAGTTCTCACCGCGTTTGTCCTCAGCCTGATGACCCTGGCCAGCTGCACCAAGGATCCCGTGCCCGCGCCGGCACTCCAGAGCCAGGAATTGAGCATCGACATGAGCCAGTACGGCGACGTGGCACTGCTGGCTCTCGATGATGGAGGCCGTTTCGAAGTGCTGGGCGTGCAGGAAGGGCGTGCCCGCGCCGAAGACATCCGCTTCGTGCTGGTGCCCCAAACCGATGCCGCCGGGGCCAGCCACTGGGAGTTCGCCTCGCCAGACGACAAGGAACTCGATGGCCTCCTCGCGGACTACCCCGTGCGACCGTCGCTGACACTGCGCACCTTGCCCGCCGCCGAGTATTCGGCCGCCAACCCGAAGTCGCAGGCCGAGCTGAACGACCTCTTCGCACGGGCCAAAGCAGCCACGCCCGACGGCAAGCGCTCGGGTCCGCTGAGCCCCGACACGGTCATCCTGGCCAAAAAGGACGGAGACGACACCACCTACGTCATATACATCAAGATCTGTGTGGAGGGAAGTGACTGGAAGGTGTGCGTAGAGGTATCGTGGTAAGCCACGTGCCCGGATACCCTGTGACGGCTCGAGAAACCCCAAAAGCCGGATGCCGCGCACCTTTCGGGGTGCGCGGCACATTTACTGGGTGTAGTCCATATTTTGCAACGAAAACACCAGCCATGAAACTCCCATTCCTGCTCGCCTTTTGTGGATCGTTGCTCGCGGTCGGTCCGGCGCTGGCCTTCCAGCAGCCCGAGCGCACCGTGGACTTCCGGGTGGACGAGGAGGAGCCGGGCGTGTACCGGCTCGTGCCCGAGCTGCCACCCCTGCAACCCATCCCGGGTGCGCCTGCGCCCTTCTGGCGGCTGTTCTGGGAGCTGGGCGACGGCAACTTCAGCTTCGAGGCCGAGCCCCGCTACGCCTGGCCCGATACGGGCACCTACGAGCTGCGCCTGTGGGCTACGGGCGCCTACGACAACGGGCGCCCGCCGCGCGACCGGCCCAAGCACAAGCGCATCACCAAGCCACGCCCCAGCCAGTATGCCTCGGCATTCCCGTTGCAGGACGTGCTCACCGCCGATGCGCCCGGTCTGGCGCTCATGGCCGTGCGCGAGCCCGTGCCCGAAGAGGAGCTGCTCTTCGTCCTGTCGTATGCCGGCACCGAGCCCCAGCCCGTTGGCGGGCACCTGCACCTGTTCTTCAACGAGCAGGCCTACGACGCCCGCCATTTCGAGTTCGTGGAGGCGCGCACCCACTGGGGCGAGCAGCAGGTGCCGGCGGCCCTGGCCATGAGCGAGGCCCTGCTTCCGCAAAATGCCGACGCGGCCTGGGCCTCCACCCGCCACGAGATGCCGCTTCCGCAAAATGCCGCGCGCCTCGAGGCGCTCGACGAGCTGGCCCGGGCACGAAGCGAATTTCGCGATGCCGCGGCCTGGCGCTTTGCCGAGCTGATGCCCGGCGAGCGCCGCAACCTCTTCATCGTGCTGCGCGGCACCCCCCAGATGCTGGCCGACACCAACGCCACCATCAGGGTGCGCGCCGTGCTGACGCCCGACTTCGGGCAGCCGCACGTGTACGACCTGGAGATGAGCATTGCCACGGGCCACGACCCCAACCGCCTGTCGGTGCGCAACCCTCGGCGCAGCTATCGCCGCTTCCGCAAACAGCACTTCGACTGGCGCATCCAGTTCCAGAACGACGGCCAGGGGCCTGCCGAGCGCGTCCAGCTCGACTTCCACGTGCGCGGCATGGACACCAGCCGCGTGCAGGTGCGCGCCGTCGAGCCGGCCATGCCGCCCTGCAGCGACCGCATCCGCCGCGGCTGCTACACCACGCGCTGGCTGGCGCCCGACCACCTGCAGATCGTCCTGCACGACATCTATCTGCCCGGCAGCCGCCAGCCCGGGCTGCGCCATCGCGACTCGACGCGCGGCCACGTGGAGCTGCGGCTGTGGCCCGACCGCCGCTGGCCCAAGCGCCCGCTGCGGGCACGCACCGAGATCGTGTTCGACAAGGAGCCGCCCATCCGCACCAATGGGGCCAGCGTCCGCTTCCGGCCGGGGCTGTCGCCGGGTGTGGTGGCCGGCTGGCGGGCGCGCGCGTCCGGGCTGCAACAGAGCGTTCCCGGCACCACGCAGCCGACCCAGCAGCCGGCGCCTTATTTCTCGTTTGGCTTGACGGCATCGCCCTTCAAGCCGCACCGCGGCCACCTGCAGGTGGAGCTGTGGACGGGCCTGACCGGTGACGAACCGTTCGAGGGGGGCATGCAAGAGCTGGTGCATACCGACTCGGTCATGCAGCCCGGCGCCAACTTCCTGCTCGTGCGCGATTCGTTCGTCAATACGGTGGACGTGGGCGTGACGCGCAGCTCCAGCTTCGGCCTGGTGCCCCTGCACCTGCGCTACAACCTCGCGTCCTTCCTTTCGGTAGGGGCCGGCGCCGAGCTGTACGTGCAGCGCATGCGCCGCGAGGGCACCCGCACCCAGACCGCCTACGTCAATGAGCGGATGTATTATTACGATCCCGCCAACGACACCTGGGTGCTGGAAAACCAGCAGAACGGGCCGCCCGCCACCGTCACCGCGCCCATCGACGAGCGCAGCCTGCAGTGGCAGCTCAACCCCTTTGCCGACGTGCAGGTGCTCTCGGTGCGCTACGGACCGGCCGTCGGCCTGCGCGCCCTGTGGCAGCAGACCGATGCCGGCCGTCAGTGGCGGTGGATGCTGTACACCCAGATGCGGTTCTGATTCCGTTACTTTGGGGCGATGATGCCCCGACGATTCATCGCCCTTGTCCCGCTGGGTTTGTTTTTGCTCGCATGGCCGTCCCGGTCGGTGGCCCAGCTGCGTGCCGAGTGTGCGGTTTTTCGCGAAAGCGACAGCCTGGGCCGCTGGCTCGATTGCCACTGGGAGATTGCCGACGCGTGGTTCGACTCGGTGAGCCTGAGCATAGCCGTGCTCGACAGCGCCCTCGAGGGCATGTGGCGCGCCCCCCGCACCGAGGCCGAGGCCGAGAGCCTGCTGTGGGTCCGTCTGCTGCGCGGCTGGCAGCGCTTCCAGCTGGGCGACGTGCCGGCCAGCATCGAAGACTACGAGCAGGCACTGCGCCTCTACGACGCGTATGCTTTTGCTGACTTCGATGCCTGCGAATACCTCTACAAGCCCCTCGGCAGCCATTACATCCGGCTGGGCGACAATCCGCGCGCGCGGCTGGTGCTGCTGCGCGCCCTGAACGAATGCGAAGGGCAGGGCGGCGAAGCGCTGGGCGGCCTGTACAACAACCTCGCCCTCTCGTACTGGAACGAAGGGCGCTTTGCGGAAGCGGAGCGGTGGTTTCGGCAGGGGCTCTCCCTGCCCGACGTGCCGCCCCTGCAGCGCAGCATGCTGTGGTACGGGCTGGCACAGACCCTGTTCGACCAGGCGCGATACGCCGCTGCTGCCGCGGCCCTCGACACGGCTGCCCTTCTCCTGCCGGCAGGGCAGGCCGACAGCCGCTACGACGACCTGCGCAGCCGCGTCTGGCTGCTGCGCGCGCGGCTGGGCTGGCGCCAGGGCAACGTGCCGGTGCCGACGCTCCTGCAGTGGCTCGACCGCAGCGCCCGCTACTGCCGCAAGGCGTTTCCCCACACGTTTCACCGCACGCTGGGCAAGGTGTGGCTCGTCAAAGGGCAGATCCTGCTGGAGCAGGGGCGCCTCGACGAAGCCGACCGCCTCTTTCGGGAGGTGGTGGATGGCCTGACGCGTGCCGGCAGCACCACCGACAACACGCTCACCGAGGCCTGGGACGGGCTGGCGCAGGTGGCCCTGTGGCGCTTTCGCAAAAATCCGGATATGGCACGGGCCCGCCAGGTACTCGATGCCCTGCAACAGGCCGCCCGCACCGATGGGGCCTTGCGGCAAATGCTGCGCTTCGAGGGGGCGCGCCTGCTGCACCAGCAGGGCTGGCGGCGCCGCACCGAGCACGCGCTCGAGGTGCTGCACTGGTGGGCCAATCGGCACCACGCCCGCGAAGCCATACTGCAGGCCATCGAGTGGATGGAAAGCAGTCGCGCCCTGGTGCTGGCCGACGCCATCTGGGCGCAGGCGCGCGGCACCCATAGCGAGACGGCACGCCAGTGGGCGCGTCTGCGCCGCCAGCTGGCGTACTACGAACAGCAGCAGGTGCGGCAGCCACGCCAACAGCGCCTCTGGCTGGAACGCCAGCGCCGCGTGGTGGAGGCCCTCGACAGCCTCGAGCGCCTGTTGCCCGCCACCGCCAGGATGTCGGCACGCACCCCCCTGCACGACAGCCTGTTGCTGCGCCATGCCGGCCGCCGCGGCGCGCTGTGTTACTTTTTTGCAGGCGACCGCCGACTGTACCGGGCCACGCTGCTGCCCGACGCCCGTCTTATGCTGGACACCATCGGCCCCTACGACGCCTCGGGCTGGCAACGGGAGATTGGGCAGCTGCAGCGGCCCGACCGTCCGTGGCCAGCCAGCCGGACGGCGGCATGGGCGCGTCGGCTATTGCCGCCAGGCATCGAAGGGGCTGGGCGGCTGCTGGTGTTGCCCGACGGGCCCTTGCACTACCTGCCGTTCAGCGTGCTGGTCTGCGATTCGACGGGCTTGCCCCGCATGCCGGTGCGCTACGGCTTCTCGCTCGCGGTGCTCGAGCTGGCCGCCCGCGACGCGCCTCTCGGTACGGTGTGTACGGGCTGGGCGCCCTTTGCGGAAGCGGGCCGCGACAGCCTGGCGCCCCTGCCGCATACGGCGCGCGAGCTGGAGGCGTTGCCGGCGGGGACGCGCCTGTTCGTGGGTGAGCAGGCCACGCTTGCCGCCTTTCGGCAAATGGCGCCCCGCGCAGGGCTGATCCACCTGGCCACGCACGCGCGCGGTGGCACGCAACCCCGCATCGCCTTTGCCGATTCGGTCTTGCCGGCAGCCGAGCTGTACCGCATGGAGCTGCAGGCAGCGCTCGTGGTGCTGAGCGCCTGCGAGACGTTGCCGGGAAAGGAGGTGGCAGGCGAAGGTGTGATGGGGCTGGCGCGTGCCTTCGCCTATGCCGGCGCGCGTGGGCTGGTGGCCTCGCTGTGGCAGGTGAACGACGCCACCACCGCCGAGCTGTGGACGGCCTTCTATCGCCATCTCGCCGCCGGCCGCCCCGCCGACGAAGCGCTCTGGCAGGCCCAGCGCGACTATCTCGCCCGCGTGGGGCGCCCCGACTACCAGCGCCATCCGTGGTACTGGGCCGGTTTCGTCTATCTGGGGCCGGCAGAGGCCCTGCCCGCCCATCTGAAGGCGGGCCGACCATGGTGGCAGATGGCGCTTGCCCTCGTCGTGCTCGCCGCAGCGGGCTTCATTTGCCGAAAGGCATGGCGCCATTTGCGCAAGCGCAACAATGGTGGAATGAGCCA
>CAYNYN010000207.1:0-6858 GCA_964401445.1 uncultured Saprospiraceae bacterium
GACGGAGTGAAGGAGAGACAGAGTGAAGCGTTGCGTACCCCCATGGGTCGGGGCAGGCGTTGCGGCTTTGCGTGAGGCAACCCTTCAACGCGCAACCCATATACCCTCAACCATTTTGCAGGGGGCGCCACTTTCGGCCTCTCCCGAACAACTGCCCTGGTCATCACTGCACCACCTCGCCCAGCCGCTGGAGCGCCTGGCGCGGCGCTTCCCAGTCGGGATCGAAGTTGAGGGCGTTGTGGTAGTCGTTTTTGGCGGCAGCCACGTCGCCCAGCAGCTCGGAGCTGACGCCGCGGTAGTACCACGCTTCGGGGAAGGCGGGATTGACCTTGACGGCCAGATCGAACTGCTTGCGCGCCTCCTCGGGCTTTTCCAGGTCGAGCAGCAGCAAGCCGGCGTTGTAGTAGGCGTCGGCATACTGCGGATCGATGCGGCTGATCTTGCGATAGATCTCGAGCGCCTCTTCCACCTGATCGAACTGGTTGGCCAGGGCATAGGCTTTGGCGTGCAGCACCATCACGTTGGCCGTGTCGATGCGCAGGGCGTTGTCGAAATAGCGCAGCGCGATGGGATTCTTCTGCTCGGCGAAGAGCTGGGCCAGCTCCAGCCAGGCGTCGAGGTGGTCGGCATCCTGCTCCACGGCCGACTGGAAGGCGTTGATGGCCTGTTCGGTTTTGCCCATCTCCTTGAACACCAGCCCGAACATGTAAAACATCTCGGTGTTGAGCGGATCGATCTTGCGGATGCGCTCGAGCGTGCGCAGCGCCCCCTCGTACTCCTTCAGGATGAGCTGAAACTCGGCCAGCTTGAGCAGCGTGGGGATGCGTTCGGGAAACTCGGCCGCGGCCCACTCCATCGTCTTCAGCGCCTTGTACGACTGGTAGTAGTCGAGGTAGGCGTCGGCCAACTGGTGCCAGTACTGCGCATTGCTGGAGTCGAGCTGGAGCGCGTGCTCGAAGTCGGCGATGGCCTCGTCCATGCCGCCCAGCTGGTAGTACATCTGTCCGCGCTGGGCATACAGCTCGGCATTGTCGGGGTCTTTTTCGATTTCTTTCGTCAGCGATTCGATGGTCGGATCGGGGGCAGGCCCTTCCGCCTGCGCTTCCTGCCCATCGTGCCCGCAGGCCGCCAATGCAATCGCGATCACCATGCCTGTCACCCACAAACCGAACTTCATTCCTTTCATTTGTTTCATCTTTTTGCTGCCGCAAAACTAAGACGCGCCACCTGCCCTTCCCACAACGGACAGCACCACCCTGCCTGGCGATGTGTCGGCCATGTGCCACATGGGCCGGTTTGCGCGCAGCCAGTCAAACCGACGATATGAAACGAACACGCGCGCCCCTTCGTTTGGCGAAAGCCACATTTCTTGCCGCCCTCTTCCTGTGGCCCCTCCTGACCACAGCCCAGTGGTCGTGGACGCGCCTGCTGGCCACCCCCGGCAACGACGCCCCCGCAGCCCTTTGCACCGACCACGCGGGCCGTCCCCTCGTGGCGGCCACCATCGGCGGGCCGCTGCAGCTCGACGACCAAGCCCTCGTGCCGGCCGCCGAGGATGCGCTGTTGCTCGCCTTCGACGCGCAGGGCGCCCTGCGCTGGGCCCACCTCACGGGCAGCCCCTACGACGACGGCTCGGCCGCCGTGGCCGCTGCCGGCGACACCATCCTGTGGGGCGGCTTTTTCTGGGGGCAGGCCGCCCTTGCCGACACCACCCTCACCACGGCCAACGGCTCCAAGGGGCTGTTCGTGCACGCCCTCGACGCCGACGACGGCAGCCGCCTGTGGTCGCTCTGCCTGCGCGGCACCGGACAGAAAGAGCTGGGCGCCATCGTGCCGGCGGGCGGCGGCGCGTGGCTGGTCGGCTATTTCTCCGACACGCTCTTTGCCGGCAGCGACACGCTCGTGGCCACGGGCGCCCACGACCTCTTCGCCCTGCAGCTCGATGCGGCCGGCCAGATCGCGGGCGCGCACCACGCCGGCCTGGAGGGGAGCGTGCGCGCCGAAGTGGCGGCCCTGCTGCCCGACGGCGGGCTGGTGGCCGGGGGCCGCTTTCGCGGAAAGCTGGCCTTCGCCGGCGACACGCTGCGCTCCTCGACGCTCGACCACGACGTGTTCGTCGCCTGCTTCGATGCCGCCGGGCAGCCCCTGTGGGCGCGCATGGCCGGCGGCGTACACGAGGCGCGCGCCCATGCCCTCTGCACCGACGGCAGCGGCCGCATCCACCTGCTGGGCACCTTCCTCGGCGTGCTCGACCTCGACGACACGCTCGGCATCGTCACGCCCGGCTTCCACAACGACGGCTTCTGGCTCACCTGGTCGGCTACGGGTACGCCGCTGGCAGCGCGCCGTCTCGGCGGGCCGGCCAACGACCAGCTGCTCGACGCGGTGCGGCACGGCGACACCCTGTGGGTGGCCGGCTCGTTCGGCAGCGCGCTGACGCTGGGCAGCTTCGCCCTGCAGGCCGGCGACGACCTGCCCGACGGCTTCGTCGCTGCCTTCGACCTGCCGACGGGGGCCGTGCTCGACCTGCAGGCCATCGGCGGCGCGGGCGTGGTGCAGGCCGCCGCCGTGGGCTCGGGACCCGCCGGCACCTTCGTCATGGGGCGCTTCAACGAAGGCGTGCTGCTCGACAGCGCGGTGGCCACGGCCGGCCTGTACGACCTGTTCGTGGGCCAGTGGTCGGGCGGCAGCCCCACCGCGACGGAAGCGCCTGCCCCCGCTCCCGCGCTGAAGATGTGGCCCAATCCCGCCCGCGAGCGCGTGTTTTTCGAAGCGCCTTTCGGCAAATGGCGCCTCCGCGTGGCCGACCTTCAGGGGCGTATCTGGTACGATGGTCCCCTGCCCGACCAGATGGCACTGGCCACCTGGCCGGTCGGGGTGTACGTCGTGTCGCTTTTGCCGAAAGGCGAAACGAGGCTGTTGGTCAAATGGTGAGTGCGGTGGCGCGGTCCCCTCACTCCAGCACGAGGAGGCGCAGCACGTGGCGGCTGCCGTCGCCCTCGATGCGGAGCAGGTACAGGCCGGGCGCCAGGCGGTCGGTGCCGGGCAGCAGCATGCGATGGCGCCCTGCGGGCAAAGAGCTGCTTCCTGCCGTCACGCGTCGGCCATCGGGCCGCCAGAGCGACCAGCGCACCTCCTGTCCTGCAGGCAGGTCGGTCTCGAGCCAGACGGGCCCTGCGGTCGGGTTTGGCGAAAGCCGGAAGCGGGCCTGTGGCCCGGTGGGCCGCACCAGCACCGGCCGGCGCAGCTCCAGCCCCTGCGTGATGGCCTCGGAGGTGAGCACGTCGTCGGCCAGGCCGAGGGCGTCGCGCAGGCCCTGCGGGTCGGGCGTGGCGAGGACGAGCAGCGGCTGCCCCGTCGGCGCAGCGCCACCGTCGGCGGCCTGCCAGCTCAGCAGCAGCATGCCTTCGGCCAGGCGCGTGGCGTTGACCTGGGCCGGTTCGAGCAGCGACTCGTCGTAGCGTACGGCACGGGCGAGCCCTGCGGGGAAGCGCAGCGCCATCTGGCAGCCTTCCAGGCCGGGCGCGTCGGCAAACAGCGCCAGACGGCCGTCGGCATACGCCTCGAGGCGGAAGGGGAAGGGCGACAGGCTGCGGTCTTCGCCGTCGCCGAGGAGGCCGGACGGCTGGTTGCTCATGTTCACGTCGCCGATCTTGACGCCGATGAAGTCGTAGGGATCGGCATCGGGATCGACGGTGGTGCCACCCCACGGATTGTCGGGATCGAGAAAGACGATGTTGGCCGGGAAGAAGCGCCAGCTCGGCACGCCATTGGGGAATTCAGGGGTGAAGTGCAGGATCAGCTTCCGGATGGCCACCATGTCGGCCGTGGTGACGGTGCCCGAGCCGTTGGCGTCGGCAGCGATGTAGGCCCACGGATTGTCGAAGGGCACGACCTGGAGGATGTGCTTGGCGATGAGCACCAGGTCGTAGGTAGTCACGCCGTTGAGGGGATTGACGTTCTTCTGCACGCGGATGGTGTCGGGCACGAGGCCACCTGCCAGGCTGAGCGTGTACAGGCCATCGGGCTGGGTGACGTAGTTGGCCACCACGGCACCATTGGCAAAAGCCTGCACCGAGGCCAGCCCCACCGGCTGCCCGTCGGGGCGGCGCACCTCGCCGGCAATGGTGTTGACGGTGGCGCAGGCGTCGGCCTGGTCGGTCACGGTCACCTGCGTGGTGCAGGTGCTGCCGTCGGCGGTGCCCACCACCACCTGCATGCTGGTGCCCACGTCGTTGCAGCTGAGGACGAGCTGGTACACGTCGGGCTCGACGAACTCATAGAAATGGGGACAACCGGCGCTTTCGAGCAGATCGGCGGGCGACAGCACGACCGGCAACTGGTTGGCCTCGCCCAGCTCCACATTGACCAGGGGCTTGCAGGCGGGGGGGCCGTCCGGGTAGTTGACGACGGTAAAGGTGTCGAGAAAGACCGAGGAGTTGCCGCACATGTCCATCAGCGATAACTGGAGCTGGTAGGTGCCGGGCTCGGGCCAGGTGGTGTTGCCCAGCGGGTAGTACTCCGCCTGGATCGTCAGGTTCTCGGGCTGGCAGTCCACCTCGTCGGGCAGCAGCAGCTCGGGCAGCTCGGGATTGCAGTTGGCGTCGAGCGGTATGGTATCGGGCACGAGGTCGAAGTCGGGCGGCAGGTAGGGCGGATAGTTGTCGATGACGCGGTACTGGATGTTGACGTGGATCACGCCGTCGCCCCCGTCGATGATGCGGCCGTCGGGCGCGATGCTGTCCTGGGCGGGGCCGTTGGGGTCGTACTGACAGGAATCGACGAAAGCCCATTCCTGGTACACCTTGTAGCACGCATCGGGCACCACGGGGATCAGCGTCTCGTTCAGCAGGGTGGCCTGCACCGGCCCGCACGAGGACAGCGGATGGATCGCCGGTGCATCCAGTGCCACCTCGCACAGGATGAGCTGGTTGTTGGCGTAGGCCGGCAGGATGAAGGGCAGGCGCTCCACGCTGATGTGCTGCACGCAGGTGGTGTCGGGCATTTCGATGGTGCGCACCACCGTGGCATCGACCAGGCAGGCATCGGTGGGTGAGAAGTTTTGCGCAAGCACCTCGCCGGTGGCGCAATTGGGCAGGGCCGTGGGCAGGCCGAAGAGGCTGTCGGCGAGATCGTACCAGCCCACCTCGAGCCAGGGGGCAATCTCGAGCCGCCAGCTATGGCAGTCCACGGTGCGATCGTCGGGACAGAACACGCCGGGGCGGTCGGTGATCTCGAGCGGCCAGACGCTGGTGGCGCTGTGGCCACAACTGTCGGTCACCACGACCGTCAGCTCGTAGATGCCCGTGTCGGCGGGGGCCACGAGCGTGCCGCCATTCTGCATGAGGGTGTCGCCCCACGAAGTCCACATCACCACGCCCGTCTCCGAGCAGTCGGACACCAGCGCGGCGGGCAGCGCGATGGTGTCGGTACATGCCGGCGCCAGCGAGAAGACGAGCGGGCCGGCAAAGCCTTCCACCTGGGGCGCGTCGTCGTCCTCGATGCGGATGGTCTGCACGTGCGTGGTAGCGGAGCCCGAGCACCAGTCGAGCATCAGCCAGTTGCGCGTGATCTCGACGCCCGCGCCGCAGATGGTGGTCACCTCGTCGGAGTAGCTGAAGGTATATTGGCAGCCAAAATCGAGGTCTTCCACGCCATGCCAGTGGGGGCGGCCCGTCAGCTCGGGGTCGGGGCCCATGCTCTGGATGAGCGGATCGGTGCACGAGAAGGCCGGCATGTCGGTGCCGTCGAAATCGGGCGGGAAGGTGATGCTGTCGGCGTCCATGCGCTCGAAGGTGACCACCTGGGTGCAGTTGGCCACATTGCCGTAGGTGTCGGTGACGATCCAGGTGACCTGCGACTGGCGCTGGCCATCGTCGCACAAGTTCTGGTCGAGGTGGAAGTAGGTGTAGCTCATGTCGATGTCGAAGCACGAAGTGGCCTGCGGCTCGGGCAACACGACGGAGTTCATGTTTTCGACACAGGTGGTCACGACGTCGTCGGGGCAGCTCACCTGCAGGATGTCGTTGCCGGGCACGGACGTCACGCTCCCCCAGCACGCGTTGCCGGTCTGCGGGTCGGTAATTTTGACCACCCAGTTGCTGGCGGTGATGGGCAAGACCGAACCCTGGTACGTGAGGCCCTCGTAGAGCTCGACGACATAGATGTCGGGGCACTTGTAGCTGCTGTCGAGGATCATGTCGGCCGTGATGGGCAGCTCGCACACGCCGTCGAAGACGACATTCGTCGTGCTGCGGCAAAACAAGGTGTTATAGGCCGGGTCGTGGTCGATGGACAGCTCGAACACACATTGGAGCGCGATGCTGTCGGGCGTGAGCACCGTGAGCGTGGCAGGGTAGGTGCCGGCCCCCAGCATGGCTCCCTCGGGCGGGAAATAGCTCACTTCGAGATAGGCGCCCGTATAGGACCACATGAGCGAGTCGTAATTGACGGGCATCTCGCATGCGCCTGCCGGCAAATAGAGCTGATGGCTAACAGGACATTGGAGGGTTTGAGCCGATAGCGGGGAAAAAGGACAGATCAGGCTGATGAGCATCAGCCACAGGTGCGTGGGACGATACATGGGCGTAAACGGTTTTGGGTTTGTAATCGAGTTGTGTTTATCCGAACCCCACGAATGAAAGACAGCGCCGAAAACAATATTTGTACAAAAATACCCCGCCACCCCGCCGCGCACAATACCCACAATGGGTTATTTTCCAGAGCGATATACGCACGCGACGGCGTAAACTTCCATCGTCCATCGTCTATCGTCCATCGTCTATCGACTTTGGGTATAACTTGCCCCCATGCTGGAAGTCATCGAAGAAGCGCCGCACTGGCTGGCCGTGCACAAGG
>CAYNYN010000208.1:0-4501 GCA_964401445.1 uncultured Saprospiraceae bacterium
ATCCCCGGAGCTATAAGCACGAACCACCGGGGCTATACAATCTACCGCCCATGCTTGCTCGCCTTACCCTCGTCTGTATGCTGCTCATCGTCGCTGGCAGCCTGTCGGCCCAGGTCTATCTGCAGATGGAGAAGCGCGGCAGTGCCCGCACCGTCAAGTACCAGCCGGGTGAGGTGCTCACCTGGCGCATGGCAGGCGACCGCACCTGGTATCAGTCCGAGCTGGTGCGCCTCATTCCGGAAGACAGCATCGTGGTGTTTGCCGATCGCTATGTGAAGCTGCACCAGATCACGGCCATACGCAGCTTTGCCGGCTCGCGCTGGAGCAAGCCCATCTCGCGGCAGCTCTACCTGTTTGGCCTGTCGTGGAGCGGCTATGCGCTCATCGCCAGTCTGCTCGACGAGACCGACCCCTATGACCGGGGCGACCTGGGCGTCACGCTGACGTCCTTCGCCACGGGTTTCGTGCTGCACCAGGTGTTCAGGAGCCGCACCTTTCATCTGGGCAAGCGCCGACGGCTGCGCATCGTGGATCTGCGGGTGGGCCGCTGAGCAGCGGCGGAGGCAGCCGGACCGGTATGGTGGGCTTGCGTCGGACGAAGGACATTCAAGCCATGCACGCAAGCTGCTGCTAATCAACTTTAAACACTAAACTTTAAACTTTAAACTAAAGAACCCTCACCCCTCTTCCTTCCAATCGAATTCGAAAATGTCGGGACGGTGGTAGTGGCCCGATACGTCGAGGGTGAGGCGCTCGCGCAGCGGCTGCTCCAGGTCGTCGATCTCGGCCACGATCAGTCCTTCGCGCTCCCACTGGGGCGGCAGCAGGTAGTGCCCGTTGGGGGCCACGACGCAGCTTCCCCCACGCAGGAGCTGCATCTGTCGATGCTGGCGCAGGTGGTCGGGCAGTTCCAGCTCGGGCGGCAGCTCCCAGGCCCGCATGATCTGGCCTGCAGCGATCACGAAGCAGCGCCCCTCGAAGGCATAGTGGCGGCTGGCCACCTGGTGCATCTCGTGCACCCACGGCCACAGCGCCACGTGGATCAGCTCGGCCTGGGCGTGCAGCGCCTGCCGGCTCAGCGGCATCCAGTGCTCCCAGCAGATCAGGCCGCCCAGCCGGCCGAAGGGCGTGGCTACGGCGCGCAGGCCGCGCGCATCGCCCAGTCCGTACACCATCTTCTCGGTGAAGGTGGGCATCAGCTTGCGGTGGTGGTTGACGAGCTTGCCCTCGGCATCGATGACAATGAAGCTGTTGTAAATGGTGCCGGGGCCGGGCCCCTCCGGTACGATCTCGTTGAGCCCCATCACGACGTGGATGCCATGCCGCGCCGCTGCCTCGCACAGACGCCGCGTGACGGGGCCCGGCACGGCCACGCCGTTTTTCCACATGCGCGCATATACGGCCTTGACGGGCTCGTGGTCCCACAGCGCCACGTCGGGGCAGTGATCCAGCCAGGCCGGATAGCCCGACAGCCAGCTTTCGCCAAAGACGAGGAGTTGGACGCCTTCACGCGCAGCCTCCTCCATGATGATGAGCGCCTTCTCGAGGCTGTGCTGCAGGTTCAGGTACACGGGGCCTTCCTGGACGATGCCAATGCGAAGGGGGGCCATGGGCAAGGGATGTAGGGGGTGGTGGAAATGGTTTGCAGTAACGTATTAAAATTTCATGCCATTTTATTGTGCGCTTCTCGCATGACGATAGACTTACGTCGTTACGCGTCACGCGTCACGTGTCACGCGTGACGACGTCACGCCATTACCCTCAACCATTTTCCCAGGCACTCAAAAGACCGTTTACACGAACAGCTTCTGATACAGCTCGTCGATTCGCCCCACGGGCTCGACTTCGATCTGGTAGCGCGACAGGTCGAGGCCCTTGAGGTTGTATTTCGAGGTGAAAATTTTGCGGAAGCCGAGCCTGTTGGCTTCCTGGATGCGCTGTTCGATGCGCGTCACGGCGCGAATCTCGCCGCTGAGTCCCACCTCGCCGGCAAAGCAGACGTCGGAGGGGATGGTCACGTCCTGAAAGGAAGAGATGATGGCACTGACGATGGCCAGGTCGATGGCCGGGTCGTCGACGCGGATGCCGCCGGCCATGTTGAGAAACACGTCGTGCATGCCCATGGGGAAGCCGCACCGCTTCTCGAGCACGGCCAGCAGCATGGCCAGGCGGCGCAGGTCGAAGCCGGTGGCGGTGCGCTGGGGGGTGCCGTAGATGGCTTTGCTCACCAGCGCCTGCGTCTCGATGAGCATGGGCCGCAGCCCCTCGATCGTGGCGGCCACGGCCGAGCCGCTCAGCGCTTCGTCCGTTTGCGAGAGCAGCAGCTCGGAAGGGTTGGGCACCTGGCGCAGGCCCGTAGGGCGCATTTCGTAGATGCCCAGCTCGTCGGTCGAGCCAAACCGGTTTTTGAGCGTGCGCAGGATGCGGTACACGTAGTGCTGGTCGCCTTCGAACTGGAGCACTACGTCGACCAGGTGCTCGAGCAGCTTGGGGCCGGCCAGGGCCCCCTCCTTGGTGATGTGGCCGATGAGGAAGATGGGGGTATGCGTCTGTTTGGCGAAGCGTTGCAGGTCGGCCGCGCTCTCGCGCACCTGCGACACGGTACCCGGCGCCGAGTCGAGCGTGGGGGAGGTGAGCGTTTGTATGGAGTCGATGACGATGAGGTCGGGCTGGAGCTTTTGGGCATGCTGCAGGATGCGCGCCGTGTTGATCTCGGCCAGTACGAGCACCTCGCCTGCCGGCTGCCCGATCCGGTCGGCGCGCATCTTGATCTGCTCTTCGCTCTCTTCGCCCGACACGTACAGCACCCTGGCCGGCAGGGCCATGGCCACCTGCAGCATCAGGGTCGATTTGCCGATGCCGGGCTGGCCGCCGATGAGCACCAGCGAGCCGGGCACGATGCCCCCGCCCAAGACGCGGTTCAGCTCTTCGTCGGGGGTCACCAGCCGGCGGCGCGCACCCGCCTGGATCGCTTCGATGGATACGGGCTGACTGGTGCGGTTGCGGTCGTCGGGGTCGGCCCAGGCCTGGGCGCGCCGGGCGGCAGGCGTCTCGCGTACTACGACCTCTTCCTGATACGTGTTCCACTCTTCGCACGCCGGACACTTGCCTACCCACTTCGGGCTGGTGGCGCCGCAATTGGTGCAGACGAATACCTTTTTCGTTTTGTTGGCCACAAAATTTTTTTTTCTACAGATGTGTAATGTTTACAGGCACGGCAGCAAGATACCCACGACTTTTCGATATGCCTTTCGGCAAAAAGATCCGCCAAAAGTTGGAATGTGGATGGATATCGACGTATCTTGCAGCGTTCAAAGGAACAAACGTACCTGTAAAGGTGTTTGTAAATTGATTTTTTCAAGCCGACTCACGAAGCCTCCCAGGCAAGAGATGAGGCAAATTTGAGGCAATCCTCGCTATCGCATTTTTCGCTCGCCAGGTTTTTTCCCACAGATTTCCCGAATTCGACCTTCCTGCTACGCCGTGAGCTCCGCTCAAGCGTTTTTTCATCTTTTTATTTTTTATTATGAACATTTTTGTTGCAAAACTTTCCTACGACACGCAGGAAGACGCCCTCCGCTCAGCTTTTGAAGAATTTGGCGACGTGTCCTCGGCCAAAATCATCATGGACAAGTACGAGGGTCGTTCCAAGGGCTTCGGCTTCGTGGAAATGCCCAACGACGACGAGGCGATGGAAGCCATCAACGAGCTGAACGACAGTGAGCTCGACGGCCGCTACATCGTAGTGAAGAAAGCACGTCCGCGTGAAGACAATCGCGGTGGTGGACACGGCAACAGCCGCGGTGGCTGGGGCAACGACCGCCGCTACTGATTCACGGAAGGTCTGGCGCGAGCCAGCCTTCACCTTTTTCTTGATTTTTTTCTTTTTAATTTTCTTTTTGTTATGAACATTTTTGTTGCAAAACTTTCCTACGACACGCAGGAAGACACGCTCCGCGCCGCTTTTGAAGAGTTTGGTGAGGTATCATCTGCCAAGATCATCATGGACAAGTTCGAAGGCCGCTCGAAGGGCTTCGGCTTCGTGGAAATGCCCAACGACGACGAGGCGATGGAAGCCATCAACGAGCTGAACGACAGTGAGCTCGACGGCCGCTATATCGTGGTCAAGAAAGCGCGTCCGCGCGAGGACAACCGCGGTGGCGGTGGCTACAACAACCGCCGTGGCGGTGGTGGCTGGGGCAACGATCGTCGCTACTGATCGACGCACCCACGGCCCCGCAGGGCCGACGTTTTACTGATTTTCGTTTTTCAATTTTTTTAGTTATGAACATTTTTGTTGCAAAGCTTTCCTACGACACGCAGGAAGACACTCTTCGCGCCGCTTTCGAAGAGTTTGGTGAAGTTTCGTCCGTGAAGATCATCATGGACAAGTTCGAAGGCCGTTCCAAGGGCTTCGGCTTCGTGGAAATGCCCAACGACGACGAAGCGATGGAAGCCATCAACGAGCTGAACGACAGTGAGCTCGACGGCCGCTACATCG
>CAYNYN010000208.1:4601-6857 GCA_964401445.1 uncultured Saprospiraceae bacterium
GCGATGGAAGCCATCAACGAGCTGAACGACAGTGAGCTCGACGGCCGCTACATCGTGGTCAAGAAAGCGCGTCCGCGTGAGGACCGCGGCAGCGGTGGCTATGGCAATCGCGGTGGCGGCGGCTACGGCAACCGTCGTGGTGGCGGTGGCTGGGGCAACGATCGTCGCTACTGATCCTACCCGGAAATGGACATGGGGGCTGCCCGATAAAGCACCCTCTATTGTACAGATAACAGGCTGGCCCGTATGGGTCAGCCTGTGTTGTTTCCCCCGCGGGGCAAGCGCATCCCCTACTCGTCATTGTCAGGAAAATGTAAAATGTACTCGAAGAAGCCTTTCCTTATTCAAGAAGGTTCTTTAACTTTGCCCGTACAACGATGGTAAGGACCTGCATTTTGTGTTTCTTGGCCAAAGGTCCTTGCGTTTTAGGGGAAAATCAGTATTTTTGTTTCGTCGAATCCTGAAGTGACTGGAAACAATAGTTTTGTCGGCCCGGCGATTTCGTGGAGTGGGTTGCGTGTGCAGGGCCGATCGTGGAAGAGGTAGATTGTTTTCATTTGGTTTTTTGGGGTTATACAGGGTGCTACGTGTCTCACGTTAGTGCCCTGTTTTTTTTTGCTCGATTACCGACATTTCCGCCCACGCCGGCCGCAGAAGTGTTTCGGAAAGTGCAAATTGAGCATCCGGTGGCAGTACGTCCCCGTTGATATCCACGCAAGCCCGCATCACTTTGGCCAGTCAGTTTCAATGGACCTATCTCGACCCGCAAGGGCGGCTGCACCGCATCGGGATCTATCATGGTCCGCGTAGCGGCCACCTTCTGGTGTATTGTGACGGGCGCATTCTGTTCGTGGACTTCGGAGTGTTTCATGACAAGGTGTATCCCTTCTTCATCGAAGACCAGCTCTGCGAGCTGCACCTCATCCGCGAAGGGCGCTTCATGCGCTACGAATTCAAGGTGAATACCGAGGCCGAGACGCCGCTCAACAAAGCCCGGCGGGAAGCGGCCCGCCGGGAGCGACAGTGGCTCCACCTGCGATTGGCCATTGCCGCCGTGGTGTGCCTGCTGCTTGGGGCGCTGGTGCTCTGGGGCAAATGGCGCGAAGACCGGCGCCGCGTGCCGGACACGGTGGGCACCGCCACCATCGTGGACCGCGAAATGGCCCCCGACGGCAGCATCATCTTCACCTATTCCTGGATCGCCGATGGCGTGATCTGGCAGGACGAGTGGCGCCACAGGCAGCGGGCACGCGCTACCGGTCGGGGCATCGAGCTGCTGCCGCTGGACCGGGGCGACGAGCTGGTGGTAGAATGGGCATCGGCCAAACCGAACGCGCATCGCCTGCGCCTCGATACGCTGCCGCCGCCGACGGCCGACCGCCTCATCGCGCGCATGACCGACAGCCTGGCGCAGTATGCCGACACGCTGCAGGCCTGTACCATCCGGGCGGCATGGACCGCCGCCGGCGTGGAGGGGCTGGTAGCGGTCTGGCTGGCACATCACCCTCGCTGGCGCGACGAAGGGCGGCGGCACGAGTGGGAGGAGCTGCGCGACCAGGCCCGTTTTCGCGCTGCCTGGCGCCAGGAGTGCCGGCACTGAGCGCGTGCCAAACTTTGCGCTATTTTTGCCGCAAGGCAAAAGACTTTTCACCGCCATATCAAGCATTGCATGCATCCACTTGCACCTCATATCGAAGCGCTCATCTTTGCCACCGACCAGCCCGTGACCTTCGACGAGCTCGTGAGCTGCCTGCGCGAGGCACTGGGCCAGGATTTTGCGGAAGCGGAAGTGCGGGAAGCACTCGAGGCGCTGCACCAGCGCTACGCCGACCCGGCTTTTGCCTTCGAGATCGTGGAAGTGGCCGAGGGCTACCAGTTCATGACCAAGGGGGCCTACCATCCGGTGGTGGCTACCTGGCTCAAGCAGACCACGCGCAAGCGCCTGTCGCGTGCGGCGCTCGAGACGCTGGCCATCATCGCCTACAAGCAGCCCGTGACCAAGGGCGAGGTGGAGCAGATCAGAGGGGTGAACTGCGACTACACCATCCAGAAGTTGCTCGAGAAGGAGCTGGTGGCCATCGTAGGGCGCAGCGAGGGTCCCGGCCGGCCCCTGCTCTACGGCACGAGCGAAAAGTTCATGGACTACTTCGGCCTCAAGAGCCTCGACGACCTGCCCAAGCCCAAGGACTTCAAGACGCCCGACAACGAAATCGGACAGCAGGCGCCCGTCGACGAGCCCGTGGATGCCGGCGCGCC
>CAYNYN010000209.1:0-3952 GCA_964401445.1 uncultured Saprospiraceae bacterium
CAGCGGAAAAGACCGATTCGCGCCTCGACGACCAGCTCATGCCCATCGTGCACAAAGGTGGGCAGGTGCTGGTCGTGGTGTTGGCCCTCGTTCAGGTGTTGCGCATCCTGCACGTCGATGTCACGGCTCTGATCGCAGGGGTGTCCATTGGCGGCCTGGCCATTGCCTTGGCAGCCCAGGATACGGTCAAAAACCTCATCGGTTCGTTGATGATCCTGCTGGACCAGCCCTTTCAGGTAGGCGACTACGTGGTGGCCGAAGGGTATGAAGGCACCATTCTCGAGGTGGGCTTTCGCTCGACACGCATCCTGCAGGTAGACAGCTCGGTGGTGACCATCCCCAATGGCAACCTGGTCAACGCCTCGGTGCGCAACCTGGGGGCGCGCGTCTTCCGCCTGCTGAACATCAAGCTGGGGCTGACCTACGACACCCCGCCCGAGCTGATGGAAAAGTTCATCGAAGGCATCCGCCAGATCATCCTCGACCATCCGCTCACGGTCAAGGAGGGCTATTACGTCCACTTCGTCGAGTTCGCCGACTTTTCCCTCAATGTGATGGTTCGGGCCCGTATTGCGGTGAGCAGTTACGACGAGGAGCTACGGGTGAAGGAAGAGCTGCTCATGGCCTTCCTGCGGCTGGCCCACGAGCTGGGCGTGCAGTACGCCTTCCCCACCCAGACGATTTTCGTCGAGCAGTTGCCGGGGGCGGGCTCGCTCAGCCCCGAATACACCACCGATCCCGACGAGCTCGAAGCCCGCATGCAACGCTTCCTCGAAGCATACCGCAAGCGCTACGAGGCCGCGCAAGCCGACAAGGGCGCCCAAACATGAAAAAGGCCCGAAGCAACAATGGGGGGCGTGCTTCGGGACCCGGAGTGAGTGTTTGCCCAAAAGGGCATGTATAAAACGCCTGCGTAAAAGGGGGTGAATGCTTGCGTACGCCTGAATCAAGGCAAAACACATGCCAATTTTTTAAAATATACTTTCACGCAAAAGGGAAAGGGCGATCCTGTGGGCACCAACCATCTACTGCCTGAGACGGGTGGAAAAAGACGATGGACGATATACCTTATAGCGCCGGTGAGTGAAGATAAATAGCACATCAGGAGGATTTGAGGATCCGATGGTTGAGACTCGCTGTACTCGATGTTGATAGGCTGCTTCGCAGCCTGTTGAGACGCCGCTGACGCGGCGATGTTGAGATAGCGCATCTCGCAAAAATCCCGAGAGCTTGTGCGGTTGCGAGGTGTAAGGACCGATTTCACCAGTTCAACCGATTTGACCAAGCTCTGTGGCCCTCTGAGTGTACTCTGGGAAACTCTGTGGTAGAAAAACTGCAGTTTGTAATTCGGCTGCAATCGCGACGATGGACAAGGGACGAGGGATACTCAAACTTCATTCACAAACCCATGCAAATCAATTTTAAACAATAAACTTTAAACTTTAAACCATTTTTACAGAAGCCCCTCCCTCACTCTTTCAGCTTGGGGTTGGAAGCGTGGCGGTCGGCATCGCGGCGCGTTTTCTTTTCGAGGTTGTGCTGCAGGGCTTGTTCGAGATCCACGCCGGTCTGGTTGGCCAGGCAGATGAGCACGAAGAGCACGTCGGCCATCTCGTCGGCCAGGCGGGCGGGCGCTTCTTCGGCCTCTTCGGGTCGTTTGAACGACTGCTCGCCATAGAGGCGTGCCATGAGGCGCGCCAGCTCGCCCACCTCTTCCATGAGGATGGCCGTGTTGGTCAGTTCGTCGAAGTAGCGCACGCCTACGGTGCGAATCCACTCGTCCACTTTTCGCTGTGCTTCGGCAAGGGTCATGTCATTCGGGGTTTTTCGAGTCGATCCAGATGGTGACGGGGCCGTCGTTGCACAGGCGCACCTTCATGTCGGCGCCAAACTCGCCCGTAGCGACGGGCTTGCCCAGCGCCTCGGCGAGCTTTTTGACGAAGGTCTCATACAGCGGGATGGCCTGCTCGGGGCGGGCAGCGCGGATGTAGCTGGGGCGATTGCCCTTTTTGGTGCTGGCCATGAGCGTGAACTGGCTGATGACGAGCGCTTCGCCGTCGATGTCTTTTACCGAAAGGTTCATCTTGCCTTCGGCATCGCCGAAGATGCGCAGCTGGCTCACCTTGCGCACCAGCCAGTCGATGTCGGCTTCGGTGTCTTCCGTTTCGATGCCGACGAAGACGAGCAGGCCCGGGCCGATGGCTCCCTTCACCTGTCCGTCGATGGTCACCGAAGCTTCCGATACGCGCTGTACGAGTACTCTCATGTTTTTTCCGTTTTGCTTGCGCAAAAAAGCGCCCTTTCCAATCGTCTGCAGCCCATTAACTTTGCGCACTTTCAAAAGCGCAGCGAAAATACGGCCATGATCCATTACCGACCCATCGTCAAGGTCCTGGGTTTTCTGCTGGTACTGATTGGCGTGCTGATGGGTACCAGCGTGCCGGTAGCCTGGCACTATGGCGGCAACGACAGCTGGCCGCTGCTGTGGTCGGCGCTGACGTGCCTGGCCACGGGCGGGGCGCTGCTGCTGGTGCGTTTGCCGAAAGGCGACACCATCCGCAAGCGCGAGGGTTACCTCATCGTGGCGCTGGGCTGGTTCACCATGGTCACCTTTGGCATGCTGCCCTACCTGTGGAGCGGCACCATCCCGTCGGTGGCCGAGGCCTTCTTCGAGACGGTCTCGGGCATGACCACCACCGGCGCCACCATCCTCACCGACATCGAGGCGCTGCCCAAAGGTATCCTCTACTGGCGCAGCCTCACCCAGTGGATCGGCGGCATGGGCATCATCGTGCTGACGGTGGCCATACTGCCCATCCTCCGCATCGGTGGCATCGAGCTGTTTGCCGCCGAAGCGCCCGGCCCCACCTCCGACAAGGTGCACCCGCGCATCCGCGAAACGGCCAAGCGCCTGTGGCTCATCTACGTGGGCCTCACGGCCCTCGAGGCGCTGCTGCTGTGGTGGCAGGGCATGTCGCTCTATGAAGCCGTCAACCACGCCTTCACCACCATGGCCACCGGCGGTTTCTCGACGCGCAACGCCTCCATCGCTGCCTTCCCCGACCCGATGATGCAGTACACCATCATCTTTTTCATGTTCCTGGCGGGCACCAACTACACGGTGCTGTATTTCGGAGTGACGGGGCGCTTCCGCCGCATGTGGCGCAACGAAGAGTACCGCACCTACCTGAGCCTGACGCTGCTGCTCGGCATCGTCGTCACGGCGGTGGCCTGGATCAGCACGGGCGGCCTGCCCGACAACGAGGGGCACGCCTCGCTCGAAGCCACCTTCCGCGCCTCGCTGTTCCACATCGTCTCGCTGATGACCACCACGGGCTACGTCACCACCGACTACACGACCTGGGCGCCCGGCCTGACCATGCTGTTCTTCATTCTGCTGTTCATCGGCGCCAGCGCCGGCTCCACCGCGGGCGGCATCAAGATCATCCGCCACCTGGTGTTTTTCAAAAACTCGTACCTCGAATTCAAGCGGCTGATCCACCCCAAGGCCATCGTACCGCTCAAGATCGACGACAAGGTGGTGGCCCCGCGCATCATGACGCACGTGATCATCTTCCTGCTGCTCTACATGATCACCTTCGTGCTGGGCTCGCTGATCATCGCCAGCATGGGCTACGACTTCGAGACGACGGTGGGGGCCGTGGCCACCAGCCTGGGCAACGTGGGCCCCGGCATCGGCAGCGTAGGGCCCGTGGACAACTTCGCCCATCTCTCCGCTTCCGCAAAAGTGGTGCTGTCGATCATCATGCTGCTGGGCCGACTCGAGCTGTTCACCATCCTCGTGCTGTTCACGCCCTACTTCTGGCGCACCAACTGAAGTTTGAGCCTGGTGCAGAAAGTCGATGGACGATGGACGATGGACGATAGACTTACGTCGTCACGCTCAACCCTCAACCATTTTTGTAGCAGATTTCTCTCCTCACTCCTCACT
>CAYNYN010000209.1:4052-6831 GCA_964401445.1 uncultured Saprospiraceae bacterium
GTCACGCTCAACCCTCAACCATTTTTGTAGCAGATTTCTCTCCTCACTCCTCACTCCATCTCTCCTCTCCCCGTCCCCATCGCCGCCCTGCGGGCACTGTTGGGCCTGAGATCAAAAAGGCTTTTCTTTGCAGCGTTTGTACGAAACCTCTTTTCCCACAGAAACCAACTACCACCATGCTCGAGCTCAACCTCATACGCCGCGAGCCGGAAAAAGTGAAAGCCGGTTTGCGCAAGCGCAACTGGAAAGAAGAAGACCTCGCCATCGTCGATCGCATCCTTGCGCTCGACGAGGAACGCCGCCAGCTACAGACGCGCCTCGACGGCATGCTGGCCGAGAGCAACAAAATTTCCAAGGACATCGGCCAGCTCTTCCGGCAGGGCAAGCGCGAAGAGGCCGAAGCGCTCAAGGAGCAGGTCAGCACGATGAAGGAAGAAATCAAAGCGCTGCAGGCCCGCAAGGCCGACGTGGAGGCGCGCCTCGAAGAGCTGCTGCTCTCGGTGCCCAACATCCCGCATCCGTCCGTGCCGGCAGGCAGCACCGATGCCGACAACGAGATCTACAAAGACTGGACGGGACCGCTGCCCCAGCTGCCCGACGACGCCCAACCCCATTGGGAGCTGGCACGCCAGTACGGCATTTTCGACCTGGAGCTGGGCGCCAAGCTCACGGGGGCCGGCTTTCCCGTCTTCCGGGGGCAGGGTGCCCGCCTCGAGCGCGCCCTGATCAACTTCTTCCTCGACGAGGCACGTGCGGCCGGCTATGAAGAGATCCAGCCGCCCCTGCTCGTCAATGCCGACACGGCGCGCGGCACGGGACAGCTGCCCGACAAGGAAGGGCAGATGTATTACGTGGAAAAAGACGACCTGTACCTCATCCCCACGGCCGAGGTGCCCATCACCAACATCTACCGCGACGAGATCGTCCCCGAAGAGCAGCTGCCCATCAAGATGGCGGGCTACACGCCCTGCTTCCGTCGCGAGGCGGGCTCCTACGGCGCCCACGTGCGCGGCCTCAACCGCGTGCACCAGTTCGACAAGGTCGAGATCGTGCAGATCGCCCACCCCGACCACTCGTACGAGGTGCTCGACGAGATGCTGGCCCACGTGTCGGGCCTGCTCGACAAGCTGGAGCTGCCCTACCGCATCGTGCGCCTGTGCGGCGGCGACCTGGGCTTTACCTCGGCCCTCACCTACGACTTCGAGGTGTGGTCGGCCGCGCAGCAGCGCTGGCTCGAGGTCAGCTCGGTGTCGAACTTCGAGACCTACCAGAGCAACCGCATGAAGCTGCGCTTCCGCGGCAAGGACAAAAAGACGCGGCTGGCGCACACGCTCAACGGCAGCGCCCTGGCCCTGGCCCGCATCGTGGCGGCCCTGCTCGAGAACAATCAGACGCCCGAAGGCATCCGCATACCGGCAGTGCTGGTGCCCTACACCGGATTCGATTGCATCAAAGCCGATTGATGGGGCGACCAACGGCCGCCGTCGTTCGACGAACCGTTGAACCCGGGCCGGCAAGGCAGCGTTCTCGATTCGCTCGATTTTTTTGAAAAAACCAAAACGCCAAACGTATGTACACGGGCCTGTTCGTCATCAGTATCATTTTCACCTTCATCGGCATGCTGCTCAGCGGCCAGCTCAAGCGCAAGTTCGAGCGCTACAGCCGCATGCCCAACCTGCAGGGCCTGAGCGGACGCGAGGTGGCCGAGCGCATGCTCTCCTACTACGGCATCACCGACGTGCAGATCGTGGAGGGGCAAGGCATGCTGACCGATCACTACAACCCGCAGACCAAGACGGTCAGCCTCAGCCCCGAAGTGTATCGCGGACGCAGCGTGGCCTCGGCCGCCGTGGCCGCCCACGAGTGTGGCCATGCCGTGCAGCACGCCGAAGCCTATGCCGCCCTGCAGCTGCGCTCGGCGCTGGTGCCGCTCGTGCAGATATCGGCCAGCATACAGCAGTACCTCTTCATGTTTGCGTTCGTGGCGTTTGGTGCGTTCAACAACGCTTTCGTGCTGCTGATCGCCATCGCCGCCTTCCTGGTGACGGCGCTGTTCAGCCTCATCACGCTGCCCGTCGAGTTCGACGCCAGCAAGCGGGCCCTGGTGTGGCTCGAGCACAGCGGCGTGGCCCGCGGACCGGAGTACGAAGCTGCCAAGGATGCCCTGTGGTGGGCCGCCATGACCTACGTGGCTGCAGCCCTGGCCGCCGTGGCACAGCTGCTGTACCTGGTGTTCTACTTCCTCAACAGCAGAGACTGATCGAAGCGCTCGCCGGCAAAGGGCTGCACCGCGCGTGTGGCCCTTTGTTTTTTGTACAAAACGCATTTGCTCATCAAAGCCAACCCATCGTGGAAGACTGGGAACTCGAATTCGAATGGCTGCGTCTGCGCCACTTCATCAAGGACACCTTCGGCAAGGACACCCTGCCCGATCTCGACGCCGTGCTCTTCCTCATCGGCGTGCAGGAGCTCGGATACGTGAAGCATCCCTTTACCAAAGAGGAGAAGCAGGACCTGATGCACATCGCCGTGTGCCGCCTGCTCAGCTACGACGGCTACTACGCCTTCGAAGGGCGCGACGAGGATGGCTGGCCCCACTACCGCGCGCTGCGCCCCATCGAAACGCTCGGCCTCGAAGCACAGGAGCGCCTGCTCAAAGAAAAGGCCATTCAGTACTTTCGCGATCTGGAAGCCGAACGCACCGAGGAAGAATGATTGCCGGTGCGAGGGGCTGGTGATCGAGACAGGCGTTGCGCGGGGCAAACGCTCAACTATGGGA
>CAYNYN010000210.1:0-6745 GCA_964401445.1 uncultured Saprospiraceae bacterium
TTTTCCTCCCATTCCTGGCGCAGCATGCTGTAGAGGGCCAGGTCGTGCCACTGGCCGTGGAGCTGCAGGGCCTGCCTGAGCACGCCCTCGCGCCGGAAGCCCAGGCGCTCGGCCACGGCGCAGGAGCGGCGATTGTTGACGGGTGCCTTGATGACGAGGCGGTTGAGCTGGAGGTGTTGGAAGGCGTGCCGCATCACCGCCGCCACGGCTCGCGTCATGATGCCCTGGCCCTGATGGTCGCGGCTGAGCCAGTAGCCTATCTCGCCCGCGCCGTTGGCGTGATCGATGCCGACGATGCTCACCGAGCCGACGATCTGGTCGTCGAGCCAGATGAACCAGGTGAGGCGCTGCCCGCCCGAGTTGAAGCGCATGGATTCGCGGATGAACTGGCGCAGCGGAACGATCGATTGGGTATGGGCTACCCATGGCAGCCACTGCCCCAGATGGTCGCGCTGGGCATCGACGATGCGATACACTGCTTCGGCATCTTCCAGTCGGACGGGGCGCAGGCTCAGGCGTTCGTCGCAGTCGATTCGGGGTGCGTTCAAAATGTGCGGGTTTGCGGGTTCAGGATTCGGTGCTTGCCGCGCGGGGCCGGGACGAAGGGGTATCCCCATCCGTCCCTGGCAGCTACGCGTGGGCTTTGTTTGCCGAAAGGCAAAAACATCGCCAGAAGGATGCGTAATTTGCTTCCGGGCAGTGCAGGGAATAAATTTGCATGGCTTTTGCAAAAGCTGCTGAAATGGCTTACTTTACCCTTTGAGAAAACGGAAGCTTAACAAACATACGATATGGCGATCATAATCTCGATGCTCAACCATAAAGGAGGGGTAGGCAAAACGACCAGTGCCATCAACATCGGCGCGGGCATGGTTGAACTGGGCAAGCGCGTCCTGCTCATCGACCTGGACCCGCAGGCCAACCTCACCGTCTCGCTGGGCGTGCCGCGCCAGCGTTACACCATCTACGAAGCCCTGCGCGGCGAGTCGGAGCTGGTGCCCTACACCGTAAAGGACGGCCTCGACGTGGTCATCTCGACGCTCGACCTGTCGGGTGCCGAAATGGAGCTGATCAACGAGGCGGGGCGCGAGTTCATTCTGCGCGAGCTGTTCGAACCCATCAAGGAAGATTACGACTACATCATCATCGACTGCCCGCCCTCGCTGGGTCTGCTCACGCTCAACGCGCTGACCAGCAGCGACTACGTCATCATCCCGTTGCAGACCGAGTTTCTGGCCTTGCAGGGCCTGGCCAAGATCAAGCAGGTGATCGATAAGGTGCGTTTCCGCCTGAACAAGAAGCTCGAAATCGCGGGTGTGATCGCCACGATGTACGACAGCCGCAAGGTGCTCAACCGCGACGTGGTGGAGACGATCCGCAAGTATTTCGGCGAAAAAGTGTTCGACACCCTGATCCGCGACAACGTGGCGCTGGCCGAAGCACCGGCCCAGCGGAAGGATATCTTCGCATACAGTCCGAAGAGCTCGGGCGCCGAAGATTACCTCAACCTGTGCAAGGAGATCCTTCAGCGCACGGAGAAGAAGGTTCCGGTACAATAAGCCCTTTTTTCACAGGCAAAAAGCGAAACCTTGAGCAAGAAAAAATTCACAGAAGGGCTCGAACGCGTGTTCGGCGACCTGGACGACACGTCGGCCGGCAACGAACGCGTGATCTTCATCGAGGAAGAGGAGGAAACGCCCCAGCCGGAAAAGGAATCCGGCCGGCGCAAGCGCTCCTCGTCCCGGAAAAACTTCATCTCCGACCTGGACAGCCTGCTGAGCGACGCCCTCGAAGACGCCCTGGGTGACGAGCCCACCCCCACATCCGAGCCAAAGAAGAAAGAAGAAGACAAGGCCATGAAGCCCTGGCGCACCAAGGCGCCCCGCAAGCAGCTCAGCGGTCTCGATGCGCTCATCCGCCAGACGGTGCGCGCCAGCAAGGTGGAAATGAACCGCCACGGCAAGGTGCGCCGCGTCACCTTCACCTTCAACGAAGAGCACCTGGAAAAGCTGAAAAAGATCGCCCGCCAGAAGAAGGTCTACCTCAAGGACATCGTGCAGGAAATCGTGCAGGAGTTCATCGAGGAGTACGAGCGCAAGACGGGCAACCTCAATTGAGCGGGCCACGACATCCTTTCGAAAATACTTACTTTCGCAACGAAACGAGGGCCGGCATTTCACCGGCTTTTTTCTTTTTACCAAATACGAAAAACCATTCAGGTCATGTGCAAACTGCTTGAAGGAAAGGTGGCCCTGGTCACGGGTGGCTCGCGCGGTATCGGCGCCGCCATCGTGCGCCGTTTTGCCGAACATGGGGCCCAGGTGGCATTCACCTATCGCTCCTCGGCCGACAAGGCCAACGCCCTGGCCCGCGAGCTGTCGGAAGCCCACGGCGTCACGGTAAAGGCCTGGCAGTCGGATGCCAGCTCGTTTGCGGAAGCGGAGAACCTGATCAAGGAGGTGCTCGACACCTTCGGCAAGATCGACGTGCTGGTCAACAACGCCGGCATCACGCGCGACAATCTGATGCTGCGCATGACGGAAGAGCAGTGGGACGAGGTGATCCAGACCAACCTCAAGTCGGTCTTCAACCTGACGAAGCACGCCTTGCGGCCCATGCTCAAGAACCGCGGCGGCAGCATCATCAACATCTCGTCGGTGGTGGGCATCTTCGGCAATGCCGGCCAGGCCAACTACGCAGCCTCCAAGGCCGGCATCATCGGCTTCACCAAATCGGTCGCCAAGGAGGTAGGTTCGCGCAACATCCGCTGCAACGCCATCGCACCCGGCTTCATCGAGACGGAGATGACGGGCGAGCTGGACGACAAGACGCGCGAGGCCTACCTGAGCGGCATCCCGATGAAGCGCTTCGGCAAGGCCGAAGAGGTGGCCGACACCTGCGTCTTCCTCGCTTCCGAGATGGCCGGATACATCACCGGACAGACGATCAGCGTGTGTGGTGCGTTGAACACCTGACACGCACGCAACCCAACCGCGTATGAAACATCTTTTCGCATGGCAGTCGGGGGCACGTGGGGTGCTTATCCTCCGTGCCCTCCTGTTTTGTCTGCCCGCCCTGTGGGTCACCTGCACGCCCATGGTGGAAAAGCGCTTCGCCACCACGGCCGACGTGCAGCGATGGCGCTCGGAAGAGCCGGTGCGCCGGGCGGGCGCCGGCCGCGACTGCTGCCGCGAATACCTGAGCTACGCCCCCGACACGCTGCACCTCGACCATACGCCGGTGAAGTACATCCGCGTCAATTTCCACATCATGAACTCGGCCGACAGCAGCCGCAATTTTGCGGAAGCGGAAGGCAGAAAATACGTGCACGAGCTGCTGCGCTACGCCACGGCCAACCTCGAACGCAACCGCAAGATGTTTCTGCCGCCGGGCAACGACACGCCCGTGCTGCCCGTGCGCTACCGCTACGTGCTGACGCCGGCCCGCCACGACGGCACCGACGACGGCATCTACTTCCACTACGACGATACGCTGTCGTTCTACGTCGTCAAGGGTGAAGACCGCAACAACCACACGCGCGACGTCATCCGTCGCTACGGCATCGGCACCGATTCGATCCTCAACGTCTTTCTGATGCCGCACCATCCCGACAGCATCGCCTCGCCCACCTACAAGGGCACGGGCTGCGGCATCGCCCTGACCGATGCGGTGAAGCTGGCCGGCATTTTCGAGAACGACATCCCGCCCTGGGAAGCCCGCAAGATGCTCAATCACGAGATCGGCCACATCCTGGGGCTGGCACACACCTGGGCCTACAACGACGGCTGCGACGACACGCCCCTCAACCCGGGCTGCTGGATACGGGGCGAGGAGCCGCCCTGCGACTCGCTGGCCTCCAACAACGTCATGGACTACAACGTGTATCAAAACGCCTGGACGCCCTGCCAGATCGGCAAGGCACACTACGCCATGTCGCGCCTCCATTCGCGCGTGCGCCGGCTGGTGCAGCCGCGCTGGTGCGTGCGCCATGCCGACCGCACCATCGTGGTGCGTGACTCGGTGCACTGGCGGGGGATGAAGGATCTGGAAGGCGATCTGGTCATTGCGGAAGGGGGCGTGCTGCAGATCAGCTGTCGGGTGTCGTTGCCCGAAGGGGCGCGCATCGTGGTGGAGCCGGGCGGCCGCCTCATTCTCGACAATTGCCGGCTGCACAATGCCTGTGGCGGGCAGTGGCTGGGCATCGAGCTGCAGCAGAAGGGGAAGGCACGCGGCGAGCTGGTCTTCGTGGGCAAGCCCCTGCTCGAGGACATGCAGCACCCGCTCTCGGCCGCGGACAGGATCGGGTCAGTTGAGTGAAAAGCCGGGAACGGGTTCCGTGTGGGTATTGTAGAACGTCAGCATGCTCACCTGCACCTGCATGAAATGCGAAAGAGGCAGCGTGGCCAGATGCTCGAGCACCGCCATCTCGGACGAGGCGTTGAATACCGCCCACATGCGCGAGTGTTCCAGGGACAGGGCATAGCTGAGCAAAACGCCTTGCTCGAACAGCTCCGTCACCCGCGCCCGCTGCTGCGGCAGCAGGTCAAGAAACTCGTCGGTGAGCTCCTCGGGCAGCCGGAAGACCACCATGAATTGATAATCGCGTTGCATAAGAAATGGTCTGTATCGTTTTGATTAGCTTAAAGATAGAGGAAAACTCCATGCCAGCCTGCCGAAGTTTTCCACAATCGCCATTTTTGCAGGCCAGTTGCCAAAGAGAGAGGGAGTGACGGAGAGACAGAGAGAAGGAGAGAGGAGTGAGGAGAGACGTTTGCGAGCCTTTCCGAGGCTCGTAAACGTTTGTGAACATTTTGCGAGACAGAGTAGCAGAGCCAGAGTGGGGAGTGACCACAGAAGCAGGTGAAATTGGGCAAATCGGTTCCTCAAATCCTCGATTCCTCTTGAAAAAACGCTCAACCGATTCACCCGATTGTACCAAACTCGGTGGCACTCTGTGCCTACTCTGTGAGACTCTGTGGAAGAAAAGCAGCGGTTTTTGAACGATGAGGGAATGTTTTCCCAAACCATTTCGTAACGAGCATACCACATGAAACTGCATACCGACAACCTGGTCAAGATATACGGTCGCCGCAAGGTGGTCAAAGGCGTATCGATCGAAGTATCGCAGGGCGAGATCGTGGGCCTGCTGGGCCCCAACGGGGCGGGCAAGACCACGACCTTTTACATGGTGGTGGGCTTCATCCGGCCCAACGAGGGCCGCGTCTGGCTCGACAACGAGGACATTACCGACCTGCCCATGTACAAACGCGCCCGCAAGGGTATCGGCTACCTGCCGCAGGAGCCCAGCGTGTTTCGCAAGCTCAGCGTCGAAGACAATATCCTGGCCGTGCTCGAGATGACGGACCTGAGCCCGGCGCAGCAGCGCGAGCGCCTCGAGAGCCTCATTGCCGAGTTCGGTCTGGAAAAGGTGCGCAAGAGCCGGGGCGACACCCTCTCGGGGGGCGAGCGGCGCCGCACCGAGATCGCCCGCGCCCTGGCCACCGACCCCAAATTCATCCTGCTCGACGAGCCCTTCGCCGGCATCGACCCCATCGCCGTGGAAGACATCCAGTACATCGTGGCCAAGCTGCGCACCAAGAACATCGGCATCCTCATCACCGACCACAACGTGCAGGAAACGCTCTCGATCACCGACCGGGCCTACCTCATGTTCGAAGGCTCGATCCTGAAGGCCGGCACGGCCGAAGAGCTGGCCGCCGACCCCATGGTGCGCAAGGTGTATCTGGGCACCCAGTTCGAGCTGCGCCGAAAGGTGATCGACGTGAATGACGAGGACGCGCGGAACCGGGGATTGGATGGTTGAGACCGGGCTTCACCCTGACGTTGATGGTGCCCCGAAGGTCGGAACCTGCCCCGAGCATCGGGGGCTGGCTCTTCGGGCGCGATTTTGAGATAAAGAATGCGTTGCGTGTCGTTGCGACTTTGCGGCGCTGCGCGAGGCCCACGCGCAACCGATTTGCCCGGTTTCACCGATTCACCCGATTTCACCAAACTCTGTGGCCCTCTGTGTGTACTCCGTGCAACTCTGTGGTAGAAAATGAGCGAATCCATCTCGTAACGAGTCGAACTTTTGCAAAAGAAAAACCAGCCATGAGCGACGCGCTGCTACCCTTTTTCGAAGAAGGCAAGGTGGAAGCCGGCTGTGACGAGGCGGGCCGTGGCTGTCTGGCCGGTCCTGTGGTGGCTGCTGCCGTCATTCTGCCGCCCGATTTCCACCATCCGCTCCTGAACGATTCCAAGCAGCTCACCGAAAAACAGCGCGCGCTGCTGCGCCCCATCATCGAGCGGGAAGCCATCAGCTGGGCCGTGGCGCGCGTCGACCCCGAAGAGATCGACCGCATCAACATCCTGCGCGCTTCTTTCCTGGCCATGCATCGGGCCATTGCGCAGCTCGATCCGCAGCCCGAGCTGCTGCTCATCGACGGCAACCGCTTCGACCGGCACCCCACCATCCGGCACGTATGTGTGGTGGGTGGCGACGCCCGCTACCGGTCCATTGCCGCCGCCTCGGTACTGGCCAAGACGCACCGCGACGAGCTGATGCGCCAGCTTGCCGCCGAATATCCCGAGTATGGCTGGGCACACAACGTGGGCTACCCGACCCGGGAGCATCGCGACGCCCTGGCGCGCTATGGCCCGACGCCCTGGCACCGCATGTCGTTCCGCCTGCTCGCCGATGATCAGGAATGGGTGCAGGGCTCGCTGTTCGATGAATGAGCGGGTG
>CAYNYN010000211.1:0-3565 GCA_964401445.1 uncultured Saprospiraceae bacterium
CTGCAAGGCATAACGGCCACCAGCCGATCGAGCCGGAAATTTGCTACTTTCCCGTCCGCCCCGGCAAACGCTGGACAAACCGCAACGATCGATGACCCGCATCCCACATCGCTTCATCGCCATAGAAGGCAATATTGGCGCTGGCAAAACGACGCTCTGCCAAATGCTGGAGCGCGACTTCGGCTGCCATCTCATTCTCGAGCAGTTCACCGACAATCCCTTTCTGCCCTACTTTTATGAAAATCCCGAGCGCTACGCCTTTCCCGTCGAGCTGTTTTTCATGACGGAGCGCCACAAACAGCTGCAGGAGCACCTCTCTCAGCCCGACCTCTTCCAGGATCTCATCGTGGCCGATTACTTCTTCATCAAGACGTTGCTTTTCGCAAAAAACAACCTAAACGACGAAGAATTCAGGCTGTTCAAGCGCCTGTTCCAGGTGCTCAACGCCACCTTCCCCCGGCCCGACCTGCTCGTGTACCTGCACCGGCCCGTGCCCGTCTTGCTCGAACACATACGCAAGCGCGGGCGCAGCTACGAGCAAGACATCAGGGCCGAATACCTGCAGTCGGTGCAACAGGCCTATTTCGAATATTTCCGGACGGAACAACACACGCCCGTGCTCATCGTGGATCTGGAAGACGCCGACTTCCAGACCGACCCTGCCGCCTACCGCAAACTCCTGAGCCTGCTGGCACGGCCGCTGCACCAGGGCGTGCGGCGCGTGCCGCTCGAAGAGTGGCTGGCGCTGCCCGAATTTCCGCTACCCACACTGACCAAATAACACACACGCACATGAAGCGCATCCTGATTGCCAACCGTGGAGAGATTGCCTGCCGCATTGCCCGTACGGCCCACAAGATGGGTATCGAGGTGGTTGCCGTTTACTCGGAAGTCGACCGCGGGGCGCCCCACGTGCGCATGGCTGATCAGGCCGTCTGCCTTGGGCCGGCGCCCTCGTCCGAATCCTACCTGCGCGGCGACAAGATCATCGAGGCGGCGCTGAAGACGGGTGCCGACGCCATCCATCCCGGTTATGGCTTCCTCAGCGAACAGGCGCATTTTGCGAAAGCAGTGAAAGAGGCCGGCCTCATCTTCATCGGCCCCTCGCCCGAAGCCATCGAGCTGATGGGCTCCAAGCTGGCCGCCAAGGAAGCCGTGTCGCGCTACGACATCCCCATGGTGCCCGGCACCGAGCACGCCCTCTCCAGCGTGGAGGAAGCGCTCGCAGTGGCCGAACGCATCGGCTACCCCGTACTCATCAAGGCATCGGCAGGCGGCGGCGGCAAGGGCATGCGCATCGTCGAGTCGGCAGAAGAGCTGCCCCAGCAGATGGAGCGCGCCATCAGCGAGGCGCGGTCGGCCTTCGGCGACGGTGCCGTCTTCATCGAGAAATTCATCACGCGGCCCCGCCACATCGAAATACAGATCCTGGCCGACCGCCACGGCCACACCGTGTATCTCTTCGAGCGGGAATGCAGCATCCAGCGCCGCCACCAGAAGGTCGTCGAGGAGGCGCCTTCGGCCATCCTGACACCCGAGGTGCGCCGCGCCATGGGCGAGGCTGCCGTGCGCGTGGCACAGGCCTGCGGCTACGAGGGCGCCGGTACCGTCGAGTTTCTGGTGGACGAGCACCTCAACTTCTACTTCCTCGAGATGAACACGCGCCTGCAGGTGGAGCACCCCGTCACCGAGATGATCACAGGGCTCGACCTGGTGGCCGAGCAGATCCGCATCGCGCGGGGCGAGCCCCTGCGCTTCGGCCAGGAAGACCTGCGCATCGACGGGCACAGCATCGAGCTGCGCGTCTATGCCGAAGATCCGTTCAACGACTTCCTTCCGGGCACCGGCACGTTGGTGCGCTACGAGCGCCCCCAGGGCGAAGGCATCCGCGTGGACGACGGCTACGAGGAAGGCATGGAGGTGCCCATCTACTACGACCCCATGCTCGCCAAGCTGGTGGTGCACGCGCCCACGCGCATGGCCGCCATACGCCGCATGCTCGACGCCATCCAGGACTACCACATCGAAGGGGTGCCCACCACCCTGCCCTTCGGCCGCTTCGTCATGCGGCACGAGGCCTTCCGGTCCGGGCAGTTCGACACCAACTTCGTGAAAGAGCATTTCACGCCTGAGGCGCTGCGCCAGCAGGACGAGCAGTTCGGCGAGATCGCCGCCCTGGTAGCCCTGCGCGCCTGGCTCGAGCAGCAGCAGGCGCTGCACGTGCCCGCCAACCCGCGCACCGACTGGTACGTGCGCCGGAAGTCCTGACCCTCTTCACTCCGCCGGCAGGCGGTACGCCATGAGCTCGCGACCCTGACAGGCCAGCAGCAGGGTCTGCATCTCCGTTTCCAGCAGGGCGGCCCGTTCCCCCGCCAGCGAGCCCGTGAGGAGGGGCTGCACCTTGCCGTCGAGCAGATAGAGTCGGCCATCGGGCAGGGCGCAAGCCAGCAGGCCCTTGTTTTTGCCTTTCGGCAAATGCCACACGCCGAGCCAGCGAGGACGGGCAGCAAAAGTATGCGTGCCGAACGTCCGGAACTGCTGCCCCTCGTAGCCGGCCACCACGAGCGTGCGGCCCGACAGCCCGATGTAGTCCTTGCGGTCGTCGCCCACCACGTCCTCGAAAGCGAACCGGAAGTCGCCGGCCTGCTGCAAGGGCAGCCGCAGGTTGAACGAGCGGCCGTCCAAACCGATCACCTTGATCTTGCCGGTGCGCAGCGGCACCACGAAGCGCTTGCTCAGTCGGTGCACCTGCCCCGCAGGCGCACCGACAGGCTGCCCGCCGAGCGACAGGGAAAAACGGGTGCTGCCCAGCCGGTCCAGCACGTGGGCCGCCCCGTCGGCCGTCAGCACGCAGAGGTAGTCGTTGGTGGCATCCTGCAGATGGCAGACGGGCCACCCGATGGTGTCGGCAAACGTCACCTCCGACCAGCCTGCGACCTCGCGCACGAATTCGTCGTACACCTGCATGCGATCGCCCGACGGCACGAAAAACCAGGGATGCCCGTTTTTCAGGAAATCGACCGGCTGCAGGGGCGCTGTGGCCGGCCGTGCCAGCCGAAAGGGCGAAGGCGCCACGTGTTTGCCGGCAGGCGTGAGCAGCAAAAGGTGCGCACGTGTGTTGAGCGCCAACAGGGGCGCCTGTATCCGATCCATCCACACTTCGTGCACGGCCCCCATGATCGGCCCATCGAGGGGCAATGCCCATCGAAACTGACCGTCGAGGTCGAACGCTGCCAGCCGATGGTCGGCCAGTTGCAACAGCACCCGGTTTCCAGCCACCCAGGGGCCGGCGGCTGCCTCGACAGGCAGATAGGTTCGCCAGGCGATGTCGGCAGCCGACACCTGCCCTTCGGCGCGTCCGGGTCGCTCGGGAAAGTGCACCTCCAGCATGCCATTGCCGGCCGGTTGCGCCATGAAGGTCCATGCGCCGGAAAGGGCCGGCACCGTAGCAGGCGGCTGGTGTCGCAGCAGCCGATACAGCAGGGGCCAGTCCCGCATCTGGACGCGCCCCCACGCCACGGCCTGCGGCAGTGTTGCCCCCACCTGACCGAGCCAGCCTGCATCG
>CAYNYN010000211.1:3665-6739 GCA_964401445.1 uncultured Saprospiraceae bacterium
TCGGTCCACATACACACGGCATGGGCCTCGGCCGGCAGCCCCACCAAACCGGGCGGCTGCAACCATGTGGCGGGCCCTGCCAGCACGAGCGGCGCGCCCGCCGGGATCGCACGCAGCATCGACATCCATTCCCCTGCCCTACGGAAATCCGCGCCGCGCACCGCCAGCGTCAGGTGCGCGCCGGCGCTGTCCGGCCCCGGCAGCAGGATCCCTTTGCCGAAAGGCGCAAGGAGGCGCTGCCACCAATCGACATATGGCTTGTCCCACCACGACGCCCACTGGTTGCGCAGCTCGGGCAGACGCCACATGGCCGCCCCGGGCTCGGGCGGCAAGCGATCGTCAGGCTGCCCATCCATCCAGCTGTTGATCGCGTCTTCGACCAGCCAGGCGTGACGCGCCACGACGAGGTAGCCATCGAGCCAGGCCCAGGCAAACCATTCCTTCCCGTCGCGCAAGGCCGACCAGACCTGCTGGTTGCGAAAGCTGCCGGCCAGCCAGCGTACCTCCTTGCCCAGGCGCTGCTGCAGGCTATCGGCCGACATCTCCTCCCTGCCCGTCCAGCCCACGAACACCAGCTCTGCTTCGCCACGGGCATTCCACATGGCCGCACCTACCCAATGATGGGGGGTGCTGCGCCGATCCTGCTCAAAAAAGGCACACCACGAGGTGTCTGCCGGCCACACCCACCATGTGGGCAGCAGGGCCTCGTGCGCAGGGCGCCACATCAGCGCCGCATGAGCGGGCACCAGCCGTTCGGGCTCGTACGGCGCGCCACAACCGGCCCACAGCGCGAGCACCACCACGCCCAATATTGCGCGCACAATCATTATGTTTGCCGGCGAGCTGCAAGACCTTCGCCCATCTGAAAACCTGCCAACCAGAATCATGCAGTACCACAAACTTTTCATCACGCTGGGTTCGCTTTTTGCCATGACCGCCGTGATCCTCGGCGCGTTCGGCGCACATTTCCTCAAAAGCCATCTTCCCGCCGAAGATCTGGCCAATTTCAAAACGGGCGTAAGCTACCAGTTTTATCACGCACTCGGACTGCTTGCGCTGGGCCTCATTCGCAGGCGCTGGCACATGGCCACCATCAAGTGGGCCGGCATCCTGATGGCCGCAGGAATCGTCTTTTTCAGCGGTTCCCTCTATTTCCTCTCCATCATGGACACGGCCGGCTTCGGTGCGGCAGCCGCCATCGTGGGGCCTGTCACGCCATTGGGCGGACTGTGCTTCATCCTGTCGTGGGGACTGCTCTTCCTCGAGAGTCTGCGGTCGCACAAATGAAACGCCCGGCGCTGAGCCCCTTGCACGGTCCGGCACCTGTTTTCCTTATTTCGCCTTTCGGCAAATAAAACCCGACGGTCTGTGAAGAGAGAGGAGAGAGGAGGGAGGAGAGAAGAGCGCGCTTGGGGGCCTTCCAGGGGGTCGTAAACGTGCAGGCGATAGTCTGAGACGTAGCGCCGGAGTGAGAGTGTGTGAAGGAGAAATTTGGGTCGCTCTCCCAACCCTCCGATTTCACCACACTCGGTGGAACGCTGTGGGTACTCTGTGTATCTCTGTGAAAGAAAAACTGACGACATGGACCTCAGCTCGCAATACACGCGCTACACCGAAACGATGCAGGAAATCGCCGACCTGCACGCCGCCATTGCCCTGATGGCCTGGGACAAGGAAGTGTACATGCCGCCCAGGGGGGCCACCTTCCGCACGCGGCAGATGATGACGCTGGAGGGGCTGGCCCATGCCCGCTTTACGGACGAGGCCTTCGTCCGGCTGGTTCGCGACCTGTACGAAAGCGCCGACCAGCTCGAGCCCGATGCCCGCATCAACGTGCAGCGCACCTGGCGCGATCTGCAGCGCAGCCTGAAGCTCGATCGCGACTTCGTCGAGCGGCGCTCGAAGGCCACCTCGGAGGCTTTCCACGCCTGGCTCGATGCGCGCAAGCAGAACGACTTTGCCGTGTTCGCTCCGGCCCTCGACAAGCTGGTGGCCATCAAGCACGAGGAAGCCGAGCGCCTCGGCTACGAGGGCCATCCCTACGACGCCCTGCTCGAAGGATTCGAGCCCGGCGAAACGGTGGCTCACCTCGACCAGCTCTTTCGCGAGCTCAGCGACTGGCTCGTGCCGTTCGCGGCCCGGGTGCGCCAACGTCCCCAGGTGGACAACGCCTTTCTGCGCCGGCACTATCCCGCCGACGAGCAGTGGGCCTTCGGCCTGCGCCTGCTGCGCAACATGGGCTATGATTTCGAGGCGGGCCGCCAGGACAAATCCACGCATCCCTTCACCATCAGTTTCTCGCCGCAGGACGTGCGCGTCACCACCCGTGTGGACGAGCACGACTTTGCCAACATGACGTGGAGCACCATCCACGAGGGCGGGCACGCCCTGTACGAGCAGGGTCTGCCCGCCGATCAGTACGGGCTGCCCCTGGGCCAGTACGCCTCGCTGGCCATCCACGAGTCGCAAAGCCGCCTGTGGGAGAACCACGTGGGCCGGGGCATGGCCTGGTGGCAATACCACTACCCTGCCCTGCAGGAAGTGTTCCCCGACCAGCTGGGCGACGTGTCGCTGGATGCGTTCTGGCGCGGCATCAACCGCGTGGCGCCCGACTTCATCCGCACCGAGGCCGACGAGCTGCACTACCACCTGCACGTCATCATCCGCTACGAGCTGGAAAAGGCGCTGATCGAAGGCGCGCTGGACACAACCAGCCTCGAGGAAGCCTGGAACGCGCAATACCGCGACAAGCTGGGCATCGACCCGCCGGACGCCCTGCGCGGCGTGCTGCAGGACATCCACTGGGCGCATGGCAGCTTCGGATACTTCCCCACCTATTCGCTGGGCAGCCTCTATGCCGCACAGTTTTTTGCGCAAGCGGAAAAAGAGCTGGATGACCTGGAAGGGCAACTGGCCCAAGGCAATTGTGCGCCGCTGCTCGGGTGGCTGCGCGACCGGATCCACCGGCATGGCCGCCGCTGGCTGGCTGACGAGCTGTGCAAGGAGGTGACCGGTGAAGGGCTGTCCATAGCGCCGTTCCGCCGGTATGCCGAGGCCAAGTTCGAGGCGGTTTA
>CAYNYN010000212.1:0-6724 GCA_964401445.1 uncultured Saprospiraceae bacterium
TGTCCATCGTCCATCGTCTTTTTAGTCAGCCCGATCGGGAAGGAAAGAGCGTGAAAAAGGGGAAGACGGCTCGGTACCATTTGGTAAACACACGTAACCATTCGCCACGATGAAAACCATACCTGATCCCTTGAGCAACAAGCACACTGCCCGCCGGACACGCCTCCTGTGGGTGCTCGCCCTGTGGCTGGCTGCCGGCACCACGGCCTGGGCCACCCATATCGTGGGCGCCGAGATCGGTTACAAATGTCTGGGCGGCAACCAGTACCAGATCACGCTGACCGTCTATCGCGACTGCAACGCCGGCAGTGCGCCTTTCGACAACCCGGCACACGTGGCCATCTACAACCCCAACTCGGGCCTGGTCAAGGAGCTCAAGATCTACAACCCCGTGATCGAAGAGCTCGATGCCGTATTCAACGACCCTTGCCTGTTCGTGCCGGACTACGTGTGCGTGGAGCGCGCCGTGTACACCACCACGACCACGCTCTTCCCCGCCACCGGCGGCTATACCCTCGTCTATCAGCGCTGCTGCCGCAACGAGACGATCACCAACATCGTCAACCCTCTCGAGACGGGTGCCACCTACGAGGTGGAGCTCACCGAGGAGGCCATGGCGCTGTGCAACAGCACGCCCGTTTTCAACCAGATACCGCCCATTTTTATCTGCATCGGCAAACCTATCGACTACCAGCACTTTGCCACCGACCCCGATGGCGACTCGCTCGTCTATCGGCTGTGCACGCCCCTGACCGGGGGCTCGCTCGACGATCCGCAGCCCATCCCGCCCGGCCCGCCCCCCTACGACTCCATCGTGTGGGCGCCGGGCTTCAGCGTCAACGACATGCTGGGCAACCCGGATGACCCGCTCACCATCGATCCCGTCACGGGCCAGCTGACCGGCTTTCCCGGCCAGCAGGGCACCTTCGTCGTGGGCGTATGCGTGGAAGAGTACCGCAACGGCCAGCTCCTGTCCACCGTGCGGCGCGACTTCCAGTACAACGTGGGCGTATGCGGCGAGATCTTCGCCGACTTCGACGCGCCACACGCCATCTGCGACACCTTCTCGCTCCAGTTCCACAACACGAGCAACGTCAACGTACAGACCGACTTCCTCTGGTATCCCGAGTACCCCGACACCACCATTTCCTACACCGACGTCGACCCCATACACACCTATCCCGACACCGGCTGGTATCAGGTGATGCTCATCGCGGCGCCGGGCAGTCAGTGCGCCGACACCATCATCAAGCCGCTGTACGTGCAGGACAACTCGCTCTTCCCCGATTTTGCTTTCGACGTCTATGACTGCGCCGACTCGTCGGCACTGCGCCTGCACGACCTGTCCTACGACACCATGACGTCGGTGGTGGACTGGCAATGGCAGGTGCTGTTCGGCGACACGACGCTCTGGGCCAGCGGCCCCAACCCCGACCTCATCGTGCCCTCCGACACCAGCGGCACCATCCGGCTGACGGCCACCAGCTTCAACAACTGCGTGGAGCGCATCGACAAGCCGTTCCAGACCGGCATCAACGACCCGCTCGACGCCATGCCCGACTCGCTGCGCATCTGTCGGGGCGACTCCATCGCGCTCAACCCCATGTTCAATCCCGACTTCACCTATTTCTGGACGGCCAACGCCGCCCCCGACACCCTGGCGCCCAACCCCGTCGTGGCGCCCGACAGCACCCAGTGGTTCGGCGCGTTCCTGTGGGCGCCCGACAGCCTCTGCACCAGCACCGACAGCATCCTCGTCGAGGTGACGCCGCTGCCCGTGCTCGACTATAGCTACGAGATCGCCTGCGACGGCCTCACCGCCACCTTCGTCAACCAGAGCCAACACGCCCCCGATGGCGTGCGCTGGGAGTTCGGCCCCGATGCCACGCCCGCTACGGCCACGGGCGACACCGTCGTCGTGCAGTTTGCCGACTTTGGCGACAAGGTGGTGCGCCTCAGCACGGCCGCCACGGCTTTTTGCCCCGACAGCCGCACCGACACCGTGCCCTTCCCCGTCACGATACTGGAAGCCGATTTCGGCATGTCCTACTCGGAATGCACGGAGCACACCATCGAGCTCGCTTTCGCAAACACCACCCTCAACACGCTCGACAACACGGCTTCGGTGTTTTGGGACTTCGGTCCCTACGGCACCAGCACGGATGCGGCCCCGGTGCTCAGCTTTTCGCAAAATGCCACCTTCGACGCCACCCTCGTCGTCGTCACCGACAAGGGCTGTACCGACACCATCACCAGGCCCGTGAGCGTGCAGCTGGTGGACGTCGTCCTGCCCGACACGGTGCTGATCTGTCCGGGGGCGTCGGTAGCGCTCAACCCCGACCCGGCCGACAGCATCTACGATTTCTTCTGGACGCCGGTGGATGGCCTGGACGATCCCGCCTCGTGGAACCCCGTGGCTTCGCCCGCACAGACCACCACCTATACGGCCGTGATATCGGCCTTCGGTTCCGACACCTGCACCGTCACGAAGCAGATCACGGTGGTGGTAGCCCCCGCCATCGAGCTGGTGGCGCCTTCGGTGCAGACCTGCGAGGCCGAGACCACCCTCTCGGCCACGACGTCCGTGCCCGTCACCTTTACCTGGACCGATGCCAGCGGCGCCGTGCTCAGCCAGACCGACCAGCTCACCGTGCCCGTCTCGGGTACCGACCACTATACCGTCACGGCGGAAGACACGTACGGCTGTACCGAGACGGCGACCGTCGTGGTGGCGGGCGGCCCGGTCGATGTGGAGGTGCCCGACGTGGTGAAGGGCTGTACCGACGAAGTGATCCAGCTCGTGGCCACCAACCTCGACCCCAACGACACGCTCACCTACAACTGGTATCCGCCCGACAAGGTGAGCGACCCCAACGCGCCCGACCCCGTCGTCACGGCGCCGCCGGGTACCTACATCTTCGCGCTGGCCGCAACCAACCAGTTCGGCTGCAGCGATGCCTACCCCATCCAGGTGGTCGTGGTGGATGAACACATCGCGCTGGCATTCGACCATACCGTCCAGTGCGATGGCCTGACGGTCGCGTTCGACAACCAGAGCCAGGCGGCCTTCGACTACGTGTGGGACTTCGGCGTGCCGGGAAGCAGCACCGACACCTCGACGGCCGTCTCGCCCACCTTCATCTACCCCGATACGGGCACCTACGTCGTCACGCTCGACATCGCGCACGACGTGGGCTGCGTCACGCCGGCCGTGGACACCATCGTGCTCGTCGAGCCCGAGGTGAAGGCCGATTTCACGTACGACTACAGCAACTGCTCCGAAGATGCGATCGAGATCGCCTTCTACGACCAGTCGTACAACGCCTTCAACAACACCGTCTCGTGGCAGTGGACCTTCAGCAATGGCCAGACGGCCTCGGTGCCCAACCCCGTCATCACCGTGACGCAGGAAGGGCCGCTCGTCGCGTCGCTGACCATCACCACGGCGCAGGGCTGCTCCAACACGACCACCCAGACCTTGTCGATCGATTTTACGGAAGTGACCCTGGCCAGCCAGATCGTGCTGTGCAAGGGCGACACCACCGCCCTCAACCCCGATGGCGACCCCTCGTACCAGTACGAATGGATCCCTGCCTACAACCTCAGCGATCCGCACGCCGCCAATCCGCTGGCCTGGCCCGAGCAGACCACGACCTATACGGTGCGCATCACCAACTTCAGCGCCGACACCTGCGTGCTCGAGCGCTCGGTGACCGTCTTCGTGCCCGAAGAGGTGCAGGTGGACGGCGGCCCCGACCGCATCGCCTGTGAGGGGCCCGTGCTGCTCAATGCCGTCTCGCCGCAGGCCATCCACTACGAGTGGTACGCCGCCGACGGCACCCTGCTGAGCGAGGTGCCCTTCGTGAGCGTCTTGCCCGACGAGGCCGCCGACTACGTCGTGGCGGCGACCGACCCGTACGGCTGCGTGCGCACCGACACGGTACACGTCATCAACGGCATCGTCGAGATCGCGACGACGCCCGACCTGTCCACCTGCATGGTCGACTCGCTCAGCCTTTCGGCAAACAACCTCGACCCGGGCGATACGCTCACGTGGCAGTGGACGGTCTCGGGCGCCGGCCAGATCCTCTCCGATCCGACCCTGCCGGACATCACCGTGAAAGCATGGCCCACCCTGGCCACCTTCGTCGTCATGGCCGAGAACCAGTTCGGCTGCATGGCTTTCGACACCGTCGAGGTGCTGACCTACGACACCATCACCGTCGATGCGGGGCCCAACGAGATCGCCTGCGACGGCCCCGTCACGCTGACGGCCCAGTCCAACCTCGCCGCACAGTATGCGTGGTACGATGCCGATGGCAACCTGCTGGCCCAGACGCAGAGCGTGGCGGTGCTGCCCGACGAGCAGGAGTGGTACTACGTGACGGCCATGGACGTCTTCGGCTGCACCGACACCGACTCGGTGTTGGTGACCAACGGCATCATCGAGGTGGCGCTGACGCCCGACTTCGCCACCTGCCTCGAGGATACCTTCGCCATCCAGGCCGTCAACCTCGATCCGGGCGACGACCTCCACTACTCGTGGGTGGCCACCGGCACCGGACAGATCCTGAGCGATCCCGAACAGGCCGAGATCCTGGGGCAGGCCGCCCCCGGCACCGCCTGGTTCATCGTTTCCATGGACAACCAGTTCGGCTGTAAAGCCATCGACTCGGTACGCGTGGACGTCTGGCCCGAGATCGTGCTGGAGGTGCCCGGCGACACCGTGGCCTGCACGGGGCCCGTGACGCTGACGGCCCAGGCCAACCTGGCCGTCGCGTTCACCTGGTTCACGGCCGACACGGTGGTGGGCAGCGGGCCGTCGGTGAGCGTGCTGCCCGACGAGGAAGCGACCTACTACGTACTGGCTACCGACCTGCATGGCTGCGAAAAGCTCGACTCGGTACACGTGCGCAATGGCATCGTCGAGCTGGACTATCCCGACGAGCTGGCCACCTGTCCCGTGCCCGAATACCTGGTGGAGACGCACAACCTCGACGATGGCGACACGCTGAGCTACACCTGGCAGGTGTGGGGCGTAGGCAGCGCCCTGGGCCCCACCGACGAGCCCGCCCTGCTCGTGGCGCCCGACACGGGCCAGACCTGGCTGGCGCTGCACGTGACCAACCAGTTTGGCTGCAGCCTGACCGACACCATCGGTCTGCTCAGCTACGAGTTCGACGCTGTGGTGGATACGTTCGTGCGCATCTGCCCGGGCGTGCCTACGCCCCTCAACCCCCACGGCAATGCCGCCATCAGCTACGAATGGTGGCCCGCCACCGGCCTCGACGACGCGCACGCCTGGAACCCCGTGGCCACGCTCGACTCGTCGATGACCTATACCGTCACCATCACCACCGTCTATGGCGCCGACACCTGCCAGGCCGTGCGCGAGGTGTTCGTGCAGGTCAACCCGCCCATCGAACTGGCCGCTTCGCCCGACACGGTGCTGTGTGAAGAGACCGAGCTCACCCTTTTTGCGGAAGCGGAGGTGCCGGTGAGCTATGTGTGGTACGAGCTGCCGCAAGTGGGCATCCCGCTCAGCGACACGGCCTGGCTGACGGTCACGCCCACCGGCGATCACGTCTTCGCCGTGGTGGCCACCGACGACCTCGAATGCCGCGACACGGCCTTCGTGGACGTGCGCAGCCACCCCGTCGACATCGAGGTGCCGCCGCTGATCAACTTCTGTCGCGAGGCCGGCCCCATGCAGCTCATGGCCGTCAACCTCACGCCCGACGAGCAGCTCATGTACCAGTGGTTCCCCGACGACGGCACCATCCACCCGACCGACGTGCCCGACCCCGTCATCGAGCCTACGGGCCACACCACCTACACCGTGGTGGCCTGGAACGACTACGGTTGTGCCGACACGGCGCAGGCCGAAGTGCTGTACTACGACCTGGCGCTGGAGCTGGAGGCCACGGCCACGCCCGACACCCTGCTGTTCGGGCGCGACCCCGAGAGTCAGCTCGAGGCCACCTTCAACCCCACCTGGTCGTACTTCTGGTACCCGTCCGAGACGCTGTCGCGCGACGACATCTACAACCCCGTGGCCACGCCCACCGAGACGACCACCTACGTGGTCGAGGTGAGCAACGCGGCCGGCTGCATGGCTGCCGACACGGTACAGGTGGTGGTGAAAAATCCCGACTGCGACGAGCCCTTTATCTTCGTGCCCTCGGCCTTTACGCCCAACGGCGACGGCTACAACGACGTGCTCTACGTGCGTGGCTATGCCATCGAGTCGCTTACCTTCACCGTCTTCAACCGTTGGGGCCAGAAGCTTTTCGAGACGACCAACCCGCTCGAAGGTTGGGACGGTACCTTCAACGGCCAGCCCCTGCCGCCCGACACCTACGGCTACTACGTGGACGTCAAATGCTACAACGGGGGCACCTTCTTCAAGAAGGGGAGCGTGACGCTCATCCGTTAGCGGCACGGGCGGCTATCGTTGCCGGGCATCCTGCTGACAACTTTCGCACGGTAGTTGCGTTTGTCAGCAGGATGCTGCTTTTTTGGCGCAAGCCTGATGAAAGAGAGGAGGGAAGAGTGAGGAGAGAGGAGAGACGTTTGCGAGCCTTTCCGAGGCTCGTAAACGTTTGTGAACATTTTGCGAGACGGAGAGTCAGAGTGACGGAGTAAAAGAGAGAAGAGTGAGCACGACATGAGATGAAATCGGTTGAATCGGTGCAATCGGGTAAATCGGTTCCTCGAATCCTCG
>CAYNYN010000213.1:0-6715 GCA_964401445.1 uncultured Saprospiraceae bacterium
AGTCTCAACCGTCAGTTCCTCAAATCCTCGAATCCTCCTCCATAAACCGCATATACGTCGCCAGGTCCTTGTCGCCGCGGCCCGAGAGGTTGACCACGACCACGTCGTCGGGTGCGAAGGTGCGGTGTTCGAGGGCGGCCAGTGCGTGCGCCGATTCGAGGGCAGGGATGATCCCTTCGAGGCGGGTGAGCAGGAAGCCCGCGCGCACGGCCTCGTCGTCGGTGACGGGCACCACCTGGGCGCGTCCCGTGGCGATGAGGTGGGCGTGCAGCGGCCCGATGCCCGGGTAGTCGAGCCCGGCCGAGATGCTGTGCGGTTCGACGATCTGTCCGTCGGGCGTCTGCATGAGCAGGGTGCGGCTGCCGTGGATGATGCCCTTGCTGCCCAGCACGCTGGTGGCGGCCGACTTGCCCGAGTCGACACCCAGCCCTGCCGCCTCGACGGCGATCAGCCGCACCGACGCGTCTTCGAGGTAGTGGTAGAAGGCGCCGGCGGCATTGCTGCCACCGCCCACGCAGGCGATGAGCACGTCGGGCGTTGGCGAGCCGGTCTGTTCCTCGAGCTGTACGCGCATCTCCTCGCTGATGACCGACTGGAAGCGGGCCACCATGTCGGGGTAGGGGTGTGGCCCCACCACCGACCCGATGATGTAGTGCGTGTCTTCGGGATGTGCGATCCAGTCGCGTATGGCCTCGTTGGTGGCGTCCTTGAGGGTCTGGCTGCCCGAGGTGGCGGGCCGCACTTCGGCGCCCAGCATCTTCATGCGCGCCACGTTGGGCGCCTGCCGCTCGATGTCCACCGCGCCCATGTACACGATGCACTGCATGCCCATCAGGGCGCATACGGTGGCCGTGGCCACGCCGTGCTGGCCCGCACCCGTCTCGGCGATGATGCGCGTCTTGCCCAGCCTCCTGGCCAGCAGGATCTGGCCGATGGTGTTGTTGATCTTGTGGGCGCCGGTGTGGTTGAGGTCTTCCCTTTTCAGAAAAATGCGGCAGCCATAGCGCTGGCTCAGCCTTTCGGCAAACCACAGGGGCGTGGGCCGGCCCACGTAGTCGCGCAGCAGACGGCGAAACTCCTGCTGGAAGTCCGGCTCGTGGATGATGTCGAGGTAGCGGCTGCGCAGCTCCTCTACGTTGCGGTACAGCATCTCGGGAATCCAGGCGCCGCCGAATTCGCCGTAGTAGCCGTGGTCGTCGGGTTGCTGGTATCGGGTCATGCGTATTGATGTTTGCCAAGGCGGGTGAGGAAATCGGCGAGCAGGGCCTCGTCCTTGTCGGCGGGGGCACGCTCGAAGCGGCTGTTCAGGTCGATGCCCATGAAGAGCGGATGCTCCAGGGCGCGAATCTCGTCGGCCGCCTCGGGCCCGATGCCGCCGCTGAGCAGGAAGGGCGGCCCCACGCGGTAGTCGTCGAGCAGGCGCCAGTCGAAGCGGCGGCCCGTGCCGCCGGGCTGGTCGGCCCGCGTGTCGAACAGCACGTACCGGCACATCGGGGCAAAGGGCAGCACCTCGCGGAAGTCGAACCGCTCACCGATGCGGAACACCTTGATGAGCGGCACTTCCGGCATCATGGCGCGCAGCGTGGCGCAGAAGGCTGGTGACTGGTCGCCGTGCAGTTGCACCATGTCGAGCTGCCAGTGGTGGGCCGTGGCCACCACCTCGGCCGGCGACTGCCGCACGAAGACGCCCACCTTGAGCTGCGGTATTTGCCGCAAGGCGGCCTCCAGCCCGGGGTCGGGCACCACGTGGCGCGGCGAGTCGGGGTGGAAGATGAGGCCCACCCAGTCGACGGGCAGCCGGCCGATGGCGCGCACGTTGTCGGGGCGGCGCATGCCGCAAACCTTGACGATACACTGTTTCATCGGGAACCATTTTGCGAAAGCGAAACCATTTCGAGCCTGCGGATCTCCTGCACGAGCTGCCGGCAGCGGGCCGCCGGGTCGGGCGCACTCATGAAGTGCTCGCCGATGAGGAAGCCCTCGTAGCCGGCTTCCCTGAGCTGCACGATGGCCTCGGCGTTCGAGATGCCGCTCTCCGAGATGCGCACCACCTCGGCCGGCAGCCGCTCGGCCAGGGCCAGCGAGGTGTCGATGCACACGCTGAAGTCCTTGAGGTTGCGGTTGTTGACGCCCACGAGGTCCACGTCGCCACTGATTTTGTCGAGCTGGTCGGCGCTGTGCAGTTCGAGCAGCACCTCGAGATCCAGGCTTTTGGCGAAAGCCGCCAGCCGCGCCACCTCGGCCCGGCTCAGGCACTCGGCGATGAGCAGCACCACGTCGGCGCCCCAGGCGCGCGCCTCCACGATCTGGTACTCGTCGACGATGAAGTCCTTGCGCAGGATGGGGCAGTAGTTGGCGAGGCGCGCCTGCTGCAGGTCTTTCAGGCTGCCGCCAAAAAACGACTCGTCGGTGAGCACCGACAGCCCGCTGGCGCCGGCCTGCATGTAGCCGATGGTCACGGCCTCGATGTCGGCGTGCGGGTTGATGTCGCCCTTCGAGGGGGAGCGCCGTTTGAACTCGGCGATGATGCCGCTCTTGTCGGGGCGGCGCAGGTAGTGCACCATGCTCACGGTGGGCGCCGCGTAGTGCAGTTGCTCTTCGAGCAGGCGCACGGGATAGCGCTCCTTGCGGTGGGCTACCTCCTTGCGCTTGTGTGCGATGATCTGGTCGAGGATGTGCATGATGGCTGATGGTTGATGATGACTGAGGCGATGGTACATCTGTGGCTGCCGGGACGCGCCGGGGGCGGCCCTCATCCCTGCGTCACGCGGCGCAGCGCCTGCAGGGCCTTGCCCGACTCGAGGCTCTCGGTGGCGCGGGCGAGGCAGTCGTCCCACGCGGCCTCGGGCTCGATGGTCTGTATGGCGAGGGCGGCATTGGCCAGCACCACGTTTTTCTGCTCGGGCGTGCTGCGGTTCTCGAGCACGCTGACGAAGATGCGCGCGGCGTCCGCTACCGACTGGCCACCCGACAGCGCTTCGGGCTGGCAGGGCGGCAGCCCCATGTCGTGGGGGGTGAGGCGCTGCTCGCTGAAGTGGGTGCGCACCTGCACCGGCGCCGTGAGCGACACCTCGTCGTAGCCGTCGAGGGTGTGCACCACCGAGAAGGCCTTGCCCAGGCTTTGCAGCACGTACTGGTACATGCGGTTGAGCTCCATCGAGAAAGTGCCGAAGAGCTGGTAGCGCGGCTGCGCGGGATTGACCAGCGGCCCCAGCATGTTGAAGAAGGTCTTCACGCCCAGCTCCTTGCGCACGCGCGCCACGTGCTTGAGGGCCGGGTGGAACAGGGGCGCGTGGAAGAAGCAGATGCCCGCCTCGTCGAGCTGGCGGCGCAGCGCGTCGGCATCGTCGGTGAAGGTGTAGCCGAGGTGCTGCAGCACGTTGCTCGAGCCGCTGACCGAGCTGGCGCCGTAGTTGCCGTGCTTGCTGACGGCATAGCCGGCACCCGCCACCACGAAGGCCGCACAGGTCGAGATGTTGAAGGTGTTCTTGCCGTCGCCGCCCGTGCCCACGATGTCGATGGTGGGGCGCCCCTCGAGGTCCACGCGGCGGCAGCGCTCGAGCAGGGCATCGCGGAAGCCTTCCAGCTCCTGCCGCTGCACGGGCCGCATGCGGAAGACAGTGGCGAAGGCGGCGATCTGGGCGTCGGGCACCTCGCCCTCGGTGATGCGCAGCAGGGCCTGGCGCGCTTCGTCGCGCGTGAGCGTTTCGTGGGCGAACAGCCGTTCGAGCAAGGCTTTCATGTCGAGATTTTTTCAGGTTGGACAAGAAAATGTCGGTTCACACGGACAACTGCGCCGTTTGGCTTGCTTTCGCAAAAGCCAGCCAGTTGGCGAGCAGCTGCCTGCCCTGCGGCGTCATGATGCTCTCGGGGTGGAACTGCACGCCGTGCAGCGGCAGCGTGCGATGGCGCAAGGCCATGATCTGGCCGGCCGCGTCGGTGGCCGTCACCTCGAGCGCGTCGGGCAGCGTGGCGGCATCGACCACCCACGAGTGGTAGCGGCCCGCGCGAAAGGGGTTGGGCAGCCCCGCGAACAGCGCCTCGTCGGCCACGCGGATGTGGATGTCGGTCTCCTTGCCGTGCCATACGTCTGCCAGGTTGATCAGGCTTCCGCCAAACGCCTCCGCGATGGCCTGATGGCCCAGGCACACGCCGAGGATGGGCACCCGACCGGCCAGCGCACGGATGAGCTCGGGCATGATGCCGGCCTCGGCAGGCAGGCCCGGCCCCGGCGACAGCACGATGGCGTCGAAGCGGGCCGCCTCGTCCAGGCCGATGGCGTCGTTGCGGCGCACCGTGACGGGCCGTTCGAGCAGCTCCTCGAGGTACTGCACGAGGTTGTAGGTAAACGAGTCGTAGTTGTCGAGGACGAGCAGGTTCATGGTTTGGTCATTTGCGTGGAGGAAATTCGGTGGCATCGGTACGGATCACGATTGCCCGATGAGCTGCAGCACGTTCTCCGGCGGCCGCCCGATGACGGCGCGCTCGCCGTCCACCACGATGGGCCGCTCGATGAGCCGGGGGTGTTGCACCAGCACGTCGAGCCATTCCTCGTCGCTGAGCTCCTTGCCCTTGTACTGTTCCTTGTAGATGGCCTCGCCCTTGCGGACGATGTCCTGCGGCTTGATGCCCAGCTTGCGCAAAATGTCGCGCAGCTCCTCTTTCGTGGGCGGCGTCTTCAGGTATTCGACGATCTCCGGCTCGATGCCGTGCTTGCGCAGCAGCTCGAGTGTCTCGCGGCTTTTGCGACAGCGGGGGTTGTGGTAGATTTTCATGGTGGGTCGTTTTTTGGTCAAGGTTTTGCTTGTGTCTCGCCTCGCGCAAAGACGCAAAGGCGCAACGGTGTGCAACGTCTTCTTTCTCTCAACATCGAGGCCAGAAGCCTCGTCTCAACAAGCCGCGAAGCGGCTATCAACATCGGCCCTTTGGGCCGTCTCAACCATCCGTTCCTCAATCATTCAATTCCTTCCGCCAATTCCACGGCCCGCTTCAGGGCCCCGAGCTTGTTGTGCACTTCCTGCAGTTCGCGTTCGGGCACCGAGTCGATGACGATGCCGGCGCCGGCCTGGTAGTACAGCTTGTGGTGCTGGCTGCAGAACGAACGAATGACGATGGCCTGATTCATGTCGCCGTTCAGGCCGATGTATCCGATGGCGCCGCCGTAGAAGCCGCGGTTGTGCGGCTCGTAGCGGTCGATCAGCTCCAGGGCGCGGTACTTGGGTGCGCCCGAGAGCGTGCCTGCGGGAAAGGTGTCGCCGAAGACGCGCAGCGAGGGCGTGCCCGGCGCGAGGCGACCCGTCACCTTGCTCACCAGGTGCATCACGTGGCTGTAGTAGTGCACGGCGCGCAGCTCTTCCACCTGCACGTCGGTGCAGTGGCGCCCCAGGTCGTTGCGGGCCAGATCGACCAGCATGATGTGCTCGGCGTTTTCCTTGGGGTCTTCGAGCAGGGCGGCGGCGCGGCGCGCGTCCTCGGCCGCCTCGTGGGCGCGCCGGTAGGTGCCGGCGATGGGGTTGACCGTAGCCCGCCCGTCGCGGATGACCATCTGCGCCTCGGGGCTGCTGCCGAAGACGCGATAGTGCCCGTAGTCGAAGTAGAACAGGTAGGGCGAGGGGTTGATGCTGCGCAACACGCGGTACACCTGGAAGTCGTCGCCCTCGAACGCCTGTGCGTAGCGGCGGCTGAAGACGATCTGGAACACGTCGCCGCGCTGGCAGTGGTGGCGCCCTTTCTCGACCAAACCCAGGAAGTCGGCATCGGTCATGGTGCTGTGCTCGTCGCCCACCAGCCGGAACGGATAGGTGGCGAACACGGGGCTGGTCAGGCGCTGCTGCAGCTCGTCGAGGCGGCTCGGCTCGCCTTCAGGCACGTTCTCGAGCAGGTACAGCTCGTGCTTGTGGTGGTTGAAGGCCAGCACGTAGCGGTACAGGCAGTAGTGCATGTCGGGCAGGTCGAGCTGGCGCTTGTCGGGGTCGAAGCGCAGCGTGTCGAAGTGCTGCACCGCATCGAAGGCCGTGTGGCCGAACAGCCCGTTGACGGCCCCCTCGAACGAGGGCAGCTCCAGCTCGAAGCGGTCGAGCAGCGCCTGGAACTGCGCGGGCAGGTCGTGCACGTCGAGCCGTTCCTCGCCAGCCGGCGTGGCGAAGGCGAGCTGGCTGCCCCGCACCTGGATGCGCGCCAGCGGCTCCAGCCCGATGTAGCTGAAGCGCGAGCCCTCGCGACCGAAGTCGTTGCTCTCCAGCAGCACGGGGCTGTCGTAGTGGTCGCGCAGGCGCAGGTAGGCCGTCACCGGCGTGAGCGTGTCGGCCAGCAGCTTGCGCCAGGCCGTGTGCAGTCGGATGCGTGTGGGCGTTGCGGTTTCCATGGGCTGCATTTTGCGAAAGCCAAAAAAGAAAGGCGGCTTGCCGGGTTTACCTGACAAGCCGCCTCACACATACGAACAATGGCGCCTCACCTCACCCGGCAAGTCGGATAAGCTGCGGCCACCACCAGTTGTTCGTATGCATCAGTGCGAAGTTCATGTTTCGTATAGTTGATGCGCCAAAGGTAAAAGCATGCCGCGCAATATTCCAAGGCCCCCCCGACGCAAAATGCGCAATTACCCGATTTTTGGTAGGCCCCGCCTTTCGGCAAATGCCTCATTGTGTGGCGCCTGGCGGGCGGGCGGATACGATGTCGAGCATCCGTTTGCGAGCCTTTTCCAGGCACGTAAGCG
>CAYNYN010000214.1:0-6661 GCA_964401445.1 uncultured Saprospiraceae bacterium
GGTTGAGCGTTGAGCGTGTAGCGTTGAGCGCCTCACACAACAGCCTGTCTCGACTCGTCGGGGCCGCCACGCACTCCTCACTCTTCTCTCCTCTCTTCTCACTCTTCTCTCCCTCACTCTGTCTCTCCGTCTCTCTGTCTCATCATAGCAGCTTGAAAATGGTCCACAGGATCTTGTGTCCGGCCAGCAGGGTGCCTTTCAGCGTGCCCGACACCTTGCTGACGCCGACGCGCTTGCGGTAGCTGACGGGCACCTCGGTGCAGCGCAGGCCGGCCTTGGCGGCGCGCACCTGCATCTCTACGGTCCATCCGTAGTCGGGATCTTCCATGCCGAGGGCGAGCAGGCGGTCCCATCGGATGGCGCGGAAGGGCCCCAGGTCGGTGAACCGGTAACCGTAGATGAGGCGGATGAGGGTGGTGGCCAGCCAGTTGCCAAAGATCTGCTGGGGCATCATGGCGCCTGGTTCGAGCTGGCCGAGGGCGCGCGAGCCGATCACCAGGTCGTAGCCCTCTTCGATGATGGGGCGCACGACGAGGGGCAGCTCTTCGGGGTGGTCGGAGTAGTCGGCATCCATGAACACGACGATGTCGGGTTGCTCGTCGGCGGGCTTGGCGGCCAGGTAGCGCATGGCGCAGAGGCAGGCGCTGCCATAGCCTTGCCGCCGCTCGTGGACGACGGTGGCGCCATGGGCGCGGGCCACGGTGGCCGTGGCGTCGGAGCTGCCGTTGTCGGCTACGACGATCTCGCGCACCCAGGCGCGGGGGATGTCGTCGAGCACCTTGCCCACGGCATGTTCTTCGTTCCAGGCAGGTATGATCACATCGATGGTCGGTCGTTCCAAGGCCTTCCGTATTGGTGTCTGGATGGTATTTCCCGAAAGGGGGAAATTGTTCAGTGGCTTGTGGGCGCGGCAAAAGTACGCACTGGCGCGCTGCCCAAAGGTAGCGGACAGGACATGCCGGCGGCATTTGCCGACAGGCGTATTTTGCGGCCGCATCCGGAAGAACGACCCAGCCCATGACCGCCGACCTCGCCAAAGACCAGCTCAGGGCGCATGCCGCCCTCTTCGCCGTGGCCCTGATCTATGGCGCCAACTACACCATTGCCAAGGTGGTACTCGACGACGATTACCTGCATCCCATGGCCTTCATCAGCTTGCGCGTGGGGGCCGGCATCGTGGCTTTCTGGCTGTTGCACGCCTTGTGGGTGAAGGAACGCGTGCAGCGATCCGACTTTCCCCGCCTGGTGCTGTGCGGCATCTTCGGCGTGGCGCTCAACCAGTCGCTTTTCTTCATCGGGCTCGACTATACCACGCCGATCAATGCCTCGCTGATCATGACGACGACGCCCGTGCTGGTGCTGGTGGCCTCCGCCATCATGCTCAAAGAGACCATTCAATCGAAAAAGGTGGCCGGCATCCTCATCGGCATGGCCGGAGCCGTGGTGTTGATCATATATGGCAAAAAATTTGCATTCAACAAGGATGGATGGTTCGGCGATTTGCTGGTGTTCATCAATGCCACTTCCTACGGACTGTATCTGGTGCTGGTGAAACCCCTGCTCGTCCGATACCATCCGCTGACCGTAGTCAAATGGGTGTTCCTCATTGGCAGCCTGGGTGTGCTGCCCTTCGGACTGCCCGAGCTAATGCAAACACCATGGCAAACATTTACCCCCCACGTGTGGCTTGCCATCGCCTATGTGCTGGTATGCACGACGGTGCTGGCCTACCTGCTCAATGCCTGGGCCATGCAGTCGGTCAGCCCCACGCTCGTAGGCATCTACGTCTATCTGCAACCTTTGCTGGCTACCCTCGTAGCACTCGTCGTGGGCAAAGACGTGCTGGCGTGGCCCAAGATCGTGGCGGGGATACTCATCTTCACGGGGGTGTGGCTCGTCAGCAGCCCGACCCGACGCGTCTCTGGCTAAGGCTTTTCCCCACATTTTTTCCGGCAAATGGCAACCCCTGCGTTCAACCATCGTATGGATGTGTTGACATGAAAAGCTTTTTGATATAAGAATCGATGAATTCGTTCTGATTTAATTTGACACATTACTTTTCAGAAACACACACTTATGAAACACTTGCCACTCATTCATCCAAAGCGACCACTCGCTCAGCCGTTGGCCACCTACAGCAATTTGGCCGCATGCGGCCTCGCATTTGCCCCTATTTTTAACCGTTCATGTTAAACAGCAGCTATGGGTAATCGCAAGAAGCAACCTGCCATGGTCGGGTTGATCGCACGGTACGAGGAGATGGCTGCCGCAGGGCAGGTGCGCCTTTCGGATGTGTCTTCCTACCGCCGCTTGTTGGCATACTACAAACGCCAGGAGATGTACGAGCGGGTGCTCGAGGTGGCCGAGTTTGCCAAGGAAGAGTTTCCGCATCGGTTGGAGTGGCATGTAGCTGCCTGCGAGGCGCTGGTGCATCTGGGCTTGCCCGATGAGGCCATCGTAGAGGCGGAGACGGCTTTTGCTCTGGGCATGCACGATGCCGAGCTTTGCCGGCAGGTGGTGTGGGCCCACATCGAGCTGGAGCAGCACGAGGAGGCCCTGGCCGTGATCGAGGAACAGAAAAAGTATGCGCCCCATCCGCATCACATGGCTGCCCTGTACTTTCTGGAGGGGCTGGTGTGGTACCGGCTGGGTGAGTATGCCTCGGCCATCGAGGCTTTTCGCAACAGCCTGCTGCTGCATCCCCGCCACGAAGAAGCCTGCAAGTACTTCTGGCTCACCAGCGAGCTGACCCGCACGCAAGACCTCGCCATCGACTTCTTCGAGCTGGTGCTCGAGAAAGATCCCTATGCCGCACGCGTGTGGTACTGCCTGGCCAACCTCTGTGTGGGGGCCGGCCAATACGACAAGGCGCTCGAGGCCTATGACTTTGCCCTGGTGTGCAACGAGCACATCGAAGAAGCCTATCTCGAGTACGCAGACCTGCTGGCCCAGATGGGCAAGCACCACCAGGCCCTGCGCATCTTCCAGGAATACATCGACCATTTCGGCACCAGCCCGGAAGTGCTGCTGGGCGTGGCCCGTTCCTACTTCGCCCTGGGGCACCTGTCGGCGGCGCGCCGTTTCCTCGAAGAGGCCATCCAGGCCGAGCCGCAGGAGGCAAGCGATGAGCTGTACTTCCTGCTGGGCGAGTGCTATGCAGCTGAGGGCTTCTGGTACAAGGCGCGCCAGTGCTATCTGGAAGCCGTACAGCTCAACGACCGCCACGAAGCGTATGCGCTGGGCATGGCCGAAGCGAGTTTCCACCTCGGCGCGCTCGAGGAGGCCAATTCGTGGTACGAACTGGCCATCGAGATGGCACCGGAAGACACGAGCTGCTGGCTGCGTTACGCCACCTTCCTGCTCGAGACGAAGCAGCCCGAACGCGCCCTCGAGCTGATCGAAGAGGCCGAGCTCAACACTTGCGGCACGGCATTGGCCTACGGGCGCGTGGCCTGCCTTTACGCGCTCGGCCGTCGCGACGAGGCGCGGTATCTGCTGCACGATGCCCTGGCACAGGACTACAGTCTGCATCCCATACTGTTCGATATCTGGCCGGCTATCCAGGAGGATGCCGAGATGATGCAGGTGATTTATGCATTCCAGGCGCTGCCCGACCACTGATTCGGGTGTTGCCCGCTTCCGCAAAAAACGAAGCGCACGCTCCGCCAGGGAGCGTGCGCTTTTTTCGTGGTCGATGAGTCGCGGCGCTTATTCGCTGACGCTAAAAGGCGCCTGCAGGCCACCCACCTCGAGGATGAAGTCGCCCGGCTCGAGCACCCATTCGTTTTGGGCATTGACGAAGGCCAGCTCGGACACGGGGATTTCGAACGTCACTTCTTTGGTCTCGCCGGCCTCGAGCGCCACCTTCCGGAACGCGCGCAGGCGACGCACCGGTGGCGTGATGCTGGCATACAGATCGCTTACGTACACCTGTACCACCTCCTTGCCGGCGCGGCTGCCCGTGTTTTGCACCTGCACGCGCACGACGATGGTGTCGGTGGGCTGATAGCTTTTTTGCGAAAGCGAGAGGCCGGCGTAGCCGAAGGTGGTATAGCTCAGGCCATGGCCGAAGGGATACTGCGGGTCGAAGCTCTTGCCAGCCTTGGGCATCTCGCGATCTTCGGTGTACTTGTGGTCGTAGGGCACCAGGCTGTTGGAATATTTCGGATAGGTGAAGGGCAGCTTGCCGCTGGGGTTGACGGCGCCGGTGAGCACGTCGGCCAGGGCATCGCCCCCTTCGGGACCCGGGTAGAAGGCTGCCACGACGGCGCTGACGCCCGGCTCGATGGGGCGAAAGACGCGGGGACGCCCTTCGGCCAGCACGAGGATCACGGGCTTGCCCGTGGCGATGAGGGCTTCGGCCAGCTCGATCTGGGCGCGCGGCAGATCCATGTCGTTGAGGTTGCCCCAGTCTTCGGTGTACGACAGCTCGCCCAGGCACAGCACCACGTAGTCGGCGCGGCGGGCGGCACGCACGGCAGCGCGCACGTCGAGCAGCGAGTCGAAGGTGGCGCCGGGCACGTAGCTGACCTGGCCGGCACCCAGCCGGTCCTGCAGCCCTTCGAGGATGGTGTGCTTGTGTGCCAGGCACTCATCGGCATTGTCGCCCTGCCACGAGCAGGTCCAGCCGCCGTTGAGGCTGCGCATGGTGTGGGCCGTGGGGCCGGTGACGAGTATTTTGGCGGAAGCCGGCAGGGGCAGCGTCTGGTCTTCGTTCTTCAGCAGCACGATGCTCTCGCGCGCCGCCTCGAGGCTGAGCTGGCGCGAAGCTTCGGAGGCGAAATCGCCGTATTCGCTCTGGGGGTAGTAGGGCTGGTCGAACAGACCGAGCGCTTTCTTGACGCGCAGGATGCGCCGCACCGACTCGTCGATGCGGCTTTCGGGGATGGTACCTTCCTCGACCAGCTCGACGAGAATGTCGGCAAATTCGAGCGACATGGGCGTCATGCTCATGTCGATGCCTGCTTCGACGGCCATGCGCACGGCGTCCTTCATGGTGGGGGCCACCTTGTGGCGCGTGTGCAGGTACTCGATGTCGGCCCAGTCGGTGACGAGCAGCCCCTGGAAGCCCAGCTCGCCGCGCAGGATGTCGGTCAGGATGTGCTTGTCGGCATGGACGGGCGTGCCGTTGATCTCGCCCGAGTTGACCATGATGGTCAGGGCGCCGGCGTCGATGCAGGCCTTGTACTGGGGCAGGTAGTACTCGCGCAACATGTTTTCGGGCAGGATGATGGGGGTGCGGTCCTTGCCGCTGAAAGGCATGCCATAGCCGGTGAAGTGCTTGAGGCAGGCCGCCACGCGATACTTGTCGGCGGGGTCGTCGCCCTGGTAGCCCTGCACCACGGCCAGCCCCATGGTTTTGTTCATGAAGACGTCTTCGCCGAAGCTCTCCCAGAAGCGCGGCCACTCGGGGTTGCGGCCCACGTCCATGGCCGGCGAGAAGTTCCACGTCAGCCCGGCAGCGCGCGTCTCGTAGGCCGTCACTTCGGCTGCGGCCCGCGCCAGCTCGGGGTTCCAGGTGGCGGCGGTGGCCAGCGGCTGCGGGAACATGGTCGCCCCTTCGATGTAGTTGCAGCCATGGATGGCGTCGAAGCCGTACAGCACGGGAATCTTGAGGCGCGTCTCCTGCGCCTTTTCCTGGATGGCCGTGATGAGGTGGCGCCAGCGCGCCAGGTCGGGCAGGTCGCCCGTAGGCACGTTGAGGATAGAGCCCACGCCATACTCGACCACGGCGCGGTGCAGCTTGTCGGGATCGATCTTGTAGGGCAGCTCGATGTTGTAGGGCTCGCCGACGAGCACCACGTCGGCCGACACCTGCGTCATCTGGCCTACTTTCTCTCGCAAGGTCATCTGACTGATCAGGTCTTCGATAAAGGGGTCGCTGTCGGTCGCCTGCTTCGAGGCGGGGGTGCTACAGGCAGCCAGCCACAGCGCGGCCACGGCCCAGAGCGAAAGGAGTTTGCTATTCATGATTCCACGTTTTGATTTGATACACCAGGTCTTCCTGCCGCCGGTGGCGGCCAGTCGAGGTGGTTTCATGTCTGGTCAGGGCTGTGACTGCGGGGGCAGGTCGGGCGTGCAAGATAGGGCTTGGCCACCGAACTGCCGGCTCACTGCCGCCCGAAGTCGTCTTGCACGCGCACGATGTCCGATTCGTCGGAGGGGTGCTCCGGGTCGGTATGCTGCCAGATCTCGGCCAGCACGCCCCAGTCGTCGAGGCCCACGAGGCGGTGGCGTTCGCCGCAGGCCAGCTCGATCATCTGGCCGGCATCGAGGCGCTGCAGCGGCCCTTCCTCGTCGGTGGGGCTGGTGATGACGCCCACGGGCCCTTCGAGCACGCGCCACAGCTCGGCCCTCCGATGGTGGTATTGCCACGACAGGCGCTGCCCCGGCGCCACGATCAGGATCTTGGGGCTGAGCTTTTGCCTTTCGGCAAATTTTTCCTCCGCGATGCCGGGAAACCACTGTCGGATGAAGTCGGGCGCCTGGGCTTCGTCGATGGCGAAAAAGCCGCCCCAGGGCCGATGGCGATCTTCTCCAACGATGCGAAAACCCAGCTTGCCCAGCATGTGCTCGATGCGGTCGAAGATGCGGGCCTTGGCCTGAAGGGTGGTGGGGTTGGTCAAAGGCATGGGGTGTTTTTTCGCAAAGGTAAGGGCTG
>CAYNYN010000215.1:0-6648 GCA_964401445.1 uncultured Saprospiraceae bacterium
TCAAACCCTCAACCCTCAACGCTCAACCCTCAACCACTTTTTGCAGGGGACTCAACCCTTTTTTTCAGGGGAGTCATGCCTTTCGGCAAAAAGCGAAAGGCCGGACCCCTCATCGGGTGTCCGGCCTTTTGCGCGAGCGAAAACAGCATGCGCTATCAACGCGCTTTGGCGGCAGCCTTCGAGAACGAAGTCTTCTGCTTCTTGGCACCCACGCGGATGTCGCCGCTCAGGTCGCTCATCACCGGCGTGGCGATGAAGATCGACGAGTAGGTACCGACGATGATACCGACCATCAGTGCGAAGGCAAAGCCTTTGATGCTGGTGCCACCGAAGAAGAACAGCAGGGCCACCACGAACAGCGTCGTCAGCGAGGTGATGATGGTCCGGCTGAAGGTGTTGTTGATGGCATCGTTGATGATCTCGTCCTTGCCCTTGTCGCTGTACAGGCCGAAGAACTCGCGGATACGGTCGAACACGACCACGGTGTCGTTGATCGAGTAACCGACCACCGTCAGGATGGCCGCCACGAAGGCCTGGTCGATCTCGAGCGTCCAGGGCACGAAGCCGTGCAGCATCGAGAACATGCCCAGGGTGATGAGCACGTCGTGGAACAGGGCAACCACGGCACCCAGCGAGTACTGCCACTTGCTGAAGCGCAGGAAGATGTACAGGAAGATGGCCAGCAGGGCGAATACGGTGGCTTCCCACGCCGAGTTCTTGATGTCGTCGGCGATGGTGGGGCCTACCTTGCTGAACGAGGTGATGTGCGTCACGCCGACGGCATCGGCATGGCTGAAGGTCTCGAGCGAGGTATTGACGGCACCGAGCTGCTGGAGCCCTTCGTACAGCTTGGCGATGACCTGGTTCTGGGCGTCGTCGTCTTCACTGTCCACCAGGTAGTCGGTCACGATGTTGAAGGTGTTTTCCGTGTCCACGGCCTTGACGACGGGGGTGTGGCCCTCGAAGGCCTGGTCGAGGGTGGTGCGCAGCTCATCGGCCGAGGGGGCATCGCCCACGAACTCGACGTTGAACGAGTAGCCACCCTTGAAGTCCACGCCGAGGTCGAAGCCGCGCGTGAACATCGAAATGATGCCGGCCACGATCAGTACGCCCGAGATGGTGTAGGCCAGGCGACGCTTGCCCACCCAGTCGAAGTTGAGGTTGGCGAACATGTCTTTCGACCAGCCAGTCCAGAAGGTCAGGTTGCGGCCCTTGCTCACCCACCAGTCGATCACCAGACGCGTCAGCAGCACGGCCGTGAACAGCGAGCTGAGCACACCGATGATCAGCACGACGGCGAAGCCCTTGATGGGGCCCAGACCGAAATAGGCCAGGATGATGGCCGTGAGGATGGTCGTGACGTTGGCGTCGATGATGGCCGAATACGAGTACTTGAAGCCGTCGGCGATGGCCAGAGCCAGCGTTTTGCCGGCACGCAGCTCTTCGCGCACGCGCTCGTAAATGATCACGTTGGCATCCACGGCCATACCGATGGTCAGGATGATACCGGCAATGCCGGGCAGCGTCAGTACGGTGCCGTAGGAGGCCAGGGCGCCGAGGATGAAGAAGACGTTGGCAATCAGCGCCACGATGGAGGCCACGCCTGCACCGCCGTAGTAAGCCACCATGAAGAGCACCACGATGAGGAAACCTGCAACGAGCGCCTTGAGGCTCCGGCTGATGTTTTCAGCACCCAGCGACGGGCCCACGATGGCTTCCTGGATGATCTGGGTGCGTGCCGGCAGCTTGCCCACCTGCAGGATGTTGGCGAGGTCTTTTGCTTCCTGGGTGGAAAAGTTGCCCGTAATTTCGGAGTCGCCCGAGAGGATGGGGTTGATCACGCGCGGTGCCGATACCACTTCGTCGTCGAGCACGATGGCGATCTCGCGGTTGTTGTCCTGCGCAGCCTTGGTGGTCATCTGACCCCACTTGCGGGCGCCGGCATCGTCCATCGAGAGGCTCACCTTCATCTCGCCCGTATTGGGGTCAGGCGTAGCGATGGCGTTGGTCACGTGGTCGCCTTCGAGCGGGGCGCGGTTGGTGCCGCGCTCCATCTTGATGGCATACAGCTCGTACAGGTCGGTCAGCTCACCCGTCTGGGGGTCCTTGACCGGCTTGCGCGACCAGAGGAACTTGACGTCTTTGGGGAACAGCTCGCGCACGCCGGGCTTGTTGAGCAGCTCCAGCACGCGCTCACGCTGGTTCTTGCGGGCCGTACCTATGACGGCCAGACCACGCGAGCCATCGGCGTTGAGCTGGAAGATGTCGAACAGGGGGCCCTGGTTGGCCGAGGCCGCTTCGCCGGTGAAGATGGTATCGACACTCAGCACGACCGAGCTGTCCACGTTGCCCAGCGAGTCGGTGCCGTAGGTGTAGCGCAGCTCGAACTGGCGTTCGCCCGCATCGGCAGCAGCTTCTTCGCCTGCTTCCATGCGGCGCAGCTTTTCGTTGGCCCGCACGAAGGCATCGAGGATGCCGGGATCGGTGATGCGGTAGACGTTCCAGAACTCGAGTTTGGCGGCAGCCTGCAGAAACTGGCGGGCCCGCTCGGGGTTGTCCACACCGGGCAGCTCCACGACGATCAGGTCGCGCGCCTTGTCGAGCGAGACGTTGGGCTGGGTCACGCCCAGCTTGTCGATGCGCTCCTTGAGCAGCTTGTAGGTCAGCTCAACCGTCTCATCGGCTTTCTGGCGCAGCACGCGCAGCACCTCGTCGTCGGGCGTGTTGGCGTTGATCTGATCCGAGAGCGACTCATTGCGACGGAAGATCGAGTTGAGGGGCTTGTCGGGAGCTACCTCCTTCCAGGCCTGGCCAAAGAGGGTGACGAAGTCGGACTGCGAGCTCTTCAGCTTTTCGCTGGCCAGGTCGAGGGCCTTGCGAAAGTCGGGATCATCGCTGTTGTTGGCCAGCGCCAGGATGAAGTCGCGCAGGTCCACCTGCAGCACCACGCTCATGCCGCCCTTGAGGTCCAGACCCAGGGCCAGCTGCTGCGCCTTGAGTTCCTGATAGGTGAATTCCTTGATGAGCGGAATGCGGAACACCACTTCCGACGACATCGAGTCCAGGTAAGCGGTGCGTGCAGCCTTGTATACTTCAGTTTTTTGCTCGGGATCCTCCACCTTGGCGGCTACCTGCTCGGCATATGCCTCGGCAGACTTTTCCACCTGCCGGGCAGGCAATATCAGCAGGAACTGATAAAGGGTGACGAGGATCATCACCACGAGAAAAAACTTGACGATTCCTTTTCCTTGCATGATTCAGACTTGTTTAACTTGCTGGATATGTGCTTGGCTGGTTTCCAAATTTTTACAACCTGTAAGCCGTTTTCAAAACATGGCGCCGCAGATGGGCCCGAATAAAAAATTCGGCACGGAATGACGCCCCGGGCCGAAAACCCCGCAAATATACACGTTTTCACAACTTGAGGGTTGGGTGAAAAAAAGTTGTGACCCGTGTATCTTGTGCCACGTACCAATACTGATTCGACCAGGCAACACTGCCTGAAGAAATCGGGATAAACCTTCTCTTTTTTAACCAAAACTCAATTCGAAACATGGGACTGTTCTCATTTCTGAAAGAAGCAGGCAAGGGCCTGCTGTCCAACAAAAAGCAACCCGCTGCACCGACGCCCGAAGAAAAGGCCAAGGCCAACCAGGAACTCGCCGAGCTGCTGCGCAAGGAGATCGAGGAACACGGCTTCGAGGTCAAGGACCTCGTGGTGGACGTGGATGACGACAAGGTGTTCATCGCCGGCGAAGTGGAATCGCAGGACGTCAAGGAGAAAATCGTGCTGCTCGTAGGCAACGTGGAAGGCGTGGCCGTGGTGGAGGAGCGCCTCGAAGTGGTGGCTCCCGCCCCCGAAGCGCAGTTCTACACCGTACAGAAAGGCGACTCGCTCTCGAAGATCGCCAAGCAGTTCTACGGCGACGCGATGAAGTACCCGATCATCTTCGAGGCCAACAAGCCGATGCTCAAGGATCCGAACCTGATCTATCCCGGCCAGGTGCTGCGCATTCCGCCGCTGGAAGAGCAGCAGTAAGAGACACTGAACAAACATTATTGCCTTTGGGCGGTCTTCTTCGGAAGGCCGCCCTTTTTCGTTTCCCTACGCATGAAGCCCGGGCCCGGCGCTGCATTTGAGCTTGACTCCTCGGAAAAAGCGAGCTACAAATTCTTGTTACACAGAACTGCACAGAGTACACACAGAGGGCCACCGAGTGTTGGTGAATCCGGTTTCTCGTTGTCTCGCGCAAAGCCTGTCCCGAGCCCCGGGAGGGCTCAACGCCCCCGCGCCGGGATGCTCAGCGCCCCTTTTGCAGCCATTCGGCGATGTTGCGGGCCACGCCCTCGATGAGTCGCGCCCGGGCCTCGCGCGTGGCCCACGCCATGTGCGGGGTGATGATGCAGTTGGGCAGACCGAACAGGGGCGACCCATGGCGCGGTGGCTCCTCTTCGAGCACGTCGAGGCCGGCGCCGGCCAGGCGGCCCGTCTTCAGCGCTTCGGCCAGGGCGTGCTCATCCACCAGCGGTCCCCTGCCGGTGTTGATCAGAAAGGCCGTGGGCTTCATTTGTGCCAGCCGTCGGCGATCGACGAGATGATGCGTCTCATCGGTGAGGGGCACGTGCAGGCTCACCACGTCGCTTTCGCCAAACACCTCATCGAGCGAGGCGAGGCGGACGCCCGCGGGGGCACCCCGCTCGGGATGCTTGCGCCAGCCGATCACCTCCATGTCGAAGGCGCGCGCGATGGCCGCCACCTTGCTGCCGATGGCGCCCAGCCCCACGATGCCCATGGTCTTGCCCGCCAGTTCGGTAATGGACCCCAGGGTGAAGCACCAGTCGGGCGAGCGGCTCCACGCGCCGGCATGCACCTGAGCGCTGTGTGCGGCCACCCGATTGGTGAGCTCGAGCAGCAGGGCGAAGACGTGCTGCGCCACCGAGGGCGTGCTGTAGCCCTCCACGTTCTTCACGGGGATGCCGCGGCGCGCAGCTGCTTCCAGGTCGATGTTGTTCATGCCTGTGGCCGACACGCAGATGAGCTTCAGGCGGGGCAGCTGCGCGAGCTCGGCTTCGCCCAGCACCACCTTGTTGACCACCAGCACGTCGGCCGCGCGGGCGCGCTCCACCACCTTGTCGGGTGGCGTGCGTGGCCATACGCGCACCACGCCAAATGCTTCGAGCGGCGCCCAGCTCAGGTCGCCGGGGTTGGCCGTGTGGCCGTCGAGTACGTGAATCGTCATGGACCTGCTTTGTGTTTCAAATCCGGCTCAGGCGCAAGGATACTACACCGTTTCCATTTGCGTTTTTTGCGGCATGGAAAGAAAAATGCTGATCACGCTGCTGAGTGCCGCCTGGGCTTGCTGGCTGCATGGCCAGTCCTACACCACGGCCGGCGGCCTGCGCATGGGCACCGACTGGGGGCTCACGCTGCAACAACGGGTGCTCGAACGCGCCACCGCCGAGGTCATCCTGCAATCGAGTTTGCAACGCGAAGAGGTGATGCTGACCGTGCTGGGCGAGTATCACCAGCCCATCCTCTCGCGCCGACTCAACCTGTACGGGGGGGGCGGGCTGCACAAGGGCTTCCTCACCTCGCGTGAGGCCGGCTGGAAGGCGCCCGTGGGGCTCACGCTGATCGGCGGGGCCGAGTTCACCATCGCGCGGCTGGCGCTGAGCTGGGACTTCAAGCCGGCCATCAACCTGTCGGGGGGCGAACGCAACTTCTACGCACAGACGGGCGTGTCGGTGCGCTACGTGTTCGTCAAGGGCAACGTCTTCCAGAAAAAGCAACGGCAAAAGAAGCGTGCGCGCCGGCGCAAGGCCCGCCAGCAGGACGGCTATCCCGACTGGCAGATCTGGCGGCGCTGGCAGCAGTGAACCGCGGCCCGTTCCGCCATTCATCGGTCGATGGGCTCATAGATCCAGTCACCACCCGGCGTCTCGATGGCGATGCGCCATTTGCCGGAAGGCAGCTGCTCGACCCTGCACGGCCCCATCGAGGTGAAGCACTCGTTGGCCCAGGGATACAGCTCGACGAGGCCCAGGGGGATCTCGCGGCTCTGCCTGAGCACGTTGTGAAACACCTTCTTGGGTGGCAGGGAGTCGAGCTGGAACAGCTTGGCTTCCAGCATGCCGCCGTTCATGCCGAGGAAGAGCACTTCGGTGCCCCCTTCGTCGCGTTGCCGCGCGTAGAAGCCTGCGAGCTGGCTGGGCTGGATGGGGGGCGGCACGAGCCTGCCCGCTTCATCGAGGCGGGCGAAGAGGCGCCATTCACTCGCGGGCAGCATCTCGTCTTCGAGGCGCCGATAGATGGCCCAGCCGGCCGAGTCGGGCACCAGCGCATACCACGAGCCGGCGCCGGCCCACCAGCCACCCGCCGCATCGATGGCGCCTTCCGGCAAATCGAGTGCCGTGGTGGCGTCGGCCGTATCGCAATTGATCAGCTCATCCAGCTTGATGCGGTACTCCCCCGTCTGCACGAACAGCTCGCACAGATACATGCCCGTGCTGTCGGGCTCGTGGGGCTGCACGACGAAAGCAGGCGCCGGCAAGGATTGCTCCGACCCGGTGTCGGACGAGCAGGCGTAGAGAAGCAGTGCCAAAAGGCCCAGCAGACTGAGCGGGGTTTTCATGAGGGGTTCTTTTTGT
>CAYNYN010000216.1:0-2202 GCA_964401445.1 uncultured Saprospiraceae bacterium
GGGCGCACCCACTCGTCGAACTGCTCTTCGGTGAGCAGCCCCAGCTCGAGGGCTGCCTGCTTGAGCGTCTTGTCTTCGGCCCAGGCTTTCTTGGCGATCTGTGCGGCGTTGTCGTAGCCGATTTTGGTGTTGAGCGCCGTGACGAGCATGAGCGAGTTGCGCAGGTGCTCCTCGATGCGCTTGTGGTTGGGCTCGATGCCGCGCGCACACTTCTCCTCGAAGTTGCGGCAGGCGTCGCCGATGAGCCGGGCCGACATGAGGAAGTTGTAGATCATCATGGGCTTGAAGACGTTCAGCTCGAAGTGGCCCGTGGCGCCGCCCATGTTGATGGCCACGTCGTTGCCCAGCACCTGGGCCGCCACCATGGTCAGGGCCTCGGCCTGCGTGGGGTTGACCTTGCCGGGCATGATGGACGAGCCGGGCTCGTTGGCCGGAATGGTGATCTCGCCGATGCCGCAGCGCGGGCCCGAGGCCAGCATGCGGATGTCGTTGCCGATCTTCATGAGCGAGACGGCTACCGTCTTGAGCGCGCCGTGTGCCTCGACGATGGCGTCGTGGGCGGCCAGCGCCTCGAACTTGTTGGGCGCCGAGACGAACGGATAGCCCGTCAGCTCGGCAATCTTTGCGGCTACCTTTTCGGCGTAGCCTTTGGGGGTGTTGAGGCCCGTACCCACGGCGGTGCCGCCCAGCGCCAGCTCGTACAGGTGGGGCAAGGCGTTCTTGATGGCGCGGATGCCGTGGTTGAGCTGCGACACGTAGCCCGAAAACTCCTGCCCCAGCGTCAGCGGCGTGGCGTCCATGAAGTGGGTGCGGCCGATCTTCACCACCTCCTTGAAGGCCAGTGCTTTTGCCTTGAGCGTGTCGCGCAGTTGGATCATGCCAGGCAGCGTCACCTCGTGCAGCTTTTGCACGGCAGCGATGTGCATGGCCGTGGGGAAGGTGTCGTTGGACGACTGCGACTTGTTGACGTCGTCGTTGGGGTGCAGGAACTTCTTCTCGTCGGTGAGCTTGCCGCCATGCAGCACGTGGGCGCGGTTGGCAATCACCTCGTTGACGTTCATGTTGCTCTGGGTGCCCGAGCCCGTCTGCCACACCACCAGCGGGAACTGGTCGTCGAGCTTGCCCTCGAGGATCTCGTCGCACACGCGGGCGATGAGCGTGGCCTTCTCCTCGTCGAGCACGCCCAGCTCGTGGTTGGTCAGGGCAGCAGCCTTCTTCAGGATGGCGAAGGCGCGGATGATCTCGACGGGCATGCGCTGCCCGCCAATGCGGAAGTTCATCAGCGAGCGCTGCGTCTGTGCGCCCCAGTACTTGTCGGCAGGCACCTCGACGTAGCCGAGGCTGTCTTTTTCCTTGCGGTATTCCATGGTTGGCTCGTTTTGGGTGATCAATGCGGCGCAAAGGTATCACTCCACCCGCTGTCGTCCGATGACAAAAGGCATCTCCGCCTTTCGGCAAATGCAGCCGCGCCGGCGCCCACCACGGCCCCCTCAGGTGGCGCCCACGAACTGCTTCAGCTCCTCGTACACCAGATCGACGGGCAAGCCCATGACGTTGGCGTAGGTGCCCTCGATCTTGCGCACGCGGCACAGCCCGATCCATTCCTGCACGCCGTAGGAGCCGGCCTTGTCGTAGGGCCGGTAGCGGTCCACGTACCACTCGATCTCGTCGCGCTCCATGGGCCAGAACCACACCTCGGTGCGGCCGGCAAAGACGCGTTCCCTGTTTTGCGAAAGCAGACACACCCCCGTGATGACGGTATGGCGGTTGCCCGACAGGCGCTCGAGCATGGCGATGGCTTCGTCTCGGTCGGCCGGCTTGCCCAGCACCTCGCCGCCGAGGATCACGACGCTGTCGGCCGTGAGCAGGATCTCGCCGGGGCGCAGCAGGTGCCTGCTGCCTTCGGCCTTGACTCTGGCCAGGTAAGTCGCCACCTCCTCGGCCGGCAGATCGTCGGGCCACACTTCATCCACCTCGGCCGTGCGCACCTCGAACCGAAAGCCGGCCTCGCGCAGCAACTGGCTGCGCCGCGGCGATTTGGACACGAGGACGAGTTTCTGGTTCAGTACTTCCATGTCGTATCAGGTTAGCTATTGGTCGATGGACGATGGACGGCCTGGGGCGCGGCTCAAAACGCAAGAAACGCCAGCAGGCCACCCACCATGATCTGTTTCATCCTGCGGCTCACCTGGCCAAACTCCT
>CAYNYN010000216.1:2302-6640 GCA_964401445.1 uncultured Saprospiraceae bacterium
AGCAGGCCACCCACCATGATCTGTTTCATCCTGCGGCTCACCTGGCCAAACTCCTCGCGATCGGCGGCACGCCACAGCAGCCGGCCCGCCCGCCACGTCTGCACCGTGAGCGCGAGCACGATCACGCCCGTGAGCCATGCTTCCGCAAAAAGCAGGCACCACAGCGCCACGGCCGCCAGCGCCAGTCCCAGCAGGGCCAGCAGCACGAGGCTCAGCCTTTTGGCGAAAGCCAGACCCCGAACGACGGGCAGCGTGCGCAGGCCTGCCGCGCGGTCGCCTTCCGCGTCTTCCATGTCCTTGACCAGCTCGCGCACCAGCGTGGACAGGAAGGCGAAGCCGCAGTACAGCCACACCACGCTGGCCAGCCGCACCCACGCCTCGGGCTGCCTTTCGGCAAACAGCGCCAGCGCGTGCCGGTTGGCAAACCACACGATCCACACGACGAAGGCCGTGAAGAGCGACACCATGAGGTTGCCCCACAGGGGACGCCCCTTGAGCCAGCGGCTGTAGGCAAACAGCGCCGCCACGGCCGCCCAGTAGATGCCTTGAAGGTGTGGCTCGCCCACGAAGGCCGCCAGGTACCAGGCTGCGGCCCCGCCCGCAGCGACCAGCGCGGCATACAGTCCCCAGGCCGTCCGCACCGACACGTGGACGCCGACCCACTGTCCTTCGGGCTTGTTGATGCGGTCGGTCTCGAGGTCCATCAGGTCGTTGATGACGTAGCCCGCCGCCGCAATGCAGACGGTGACGCCCACGAACAGCAGGAACTGGGGCACGGGCAGCTCGGCCCGGCCGCTGTAGCGGGCGATGAGCGCATATTGCACCAGCAGCTGGGTGGCCGCCACCATGAGCAGGTTGCCGCCGCGCAGCCGGAGGAACCATTGCCGCAATGCCTGCATCATTCCTGCTCATCGGTTGGTTGGGCCGGCGGCTTCCACGCGGGCAGGATGTCGGGCACCCACTGGCCGCGCAGCTTGAGCGCCTTCTCGATGACGTCGCGCACGCAGCCCTTGCCGCCGCCGTAGGGAGAGATGTATTTGGCGATGCCCCGGATCTCGGGGGCTGCGTCGGCCGGGCAGGCGGGCAGGCCCACCTGCACCATGACCTCGTAGTCGGGCAGGTCGTCGCCCATGTAGCAGATGCCCTCCGGATCGAGGTCGTAGGCATAGAGCAGCTCCTCGAACGCCTCGGTCTTGTCTTCCACGCCGTAGTAGATGTCCTGAATGCCGAGCGCGCGCAGCCGGTCGATCACGCCTTCCGACTTGCCGCCGGTGATGATGCAGATGCGCAGCCCTGCCTTGAGGGCCTGCTTCATGGCGAAGCCGTCGCGCGTGTTCATCTGGCGCAGCAGCGCTCCGTTTTCGAGGATGAGCAGGTTGGAATCGGTGAGCACGCCATCCACGTCGAAGATGAAGGTGTGGATGTGGCGAAACTGCTCCAGCGGGTTGTGCATGGTTTTTCAGGTTTTTGCGAAAGCTACTTGAGGAAAGCGGCGGGCTCGTCGGTGTCGCGCAGACGCACCTCGATGTGTTCGAGCAAGGTGGTGGCCAGCGACAGGCCGACGTAGTCCACCTTCACGGGGAACGTCTTGTGCGTGCGGTCCACCAGCACGGCCACCTCCACCTTGCGGGGCAAGGTCTCGAGCAGCGGCTTGCAGGCATAGAAAATGGTGCGACCCGTGTTGGCCACGTCGTCGACGACGATGACGACCTGGTCGCGCAGTGTCTCCAGCGGCTGGTCGATCTCGACGGGGGCAGCGAGGGGGTCGGCCGGGTTGAGGCGCACGTTGGTCAGCAGTATGGGCATGGGCGCGATGCGCTCCAGCTCGGCGTGCAGCATGCGCGCGAAGGCCATGCCGTTGCGGTTGATGCCCGCCATGACGAGGCGCGGCTCGGCGTAGTTGTGCTCGAGGATTTCGTAGGCCAACCGGATGGTCTTGCGCCGGATTTGTTCGGCATCTAAAATTTTCATGAGGTGCCGTGGTTTGTGGGGGGCAAATTACGAAGCCTTGCCCGAACGCGCCTCCGCCCCACCACCCTGCCCTGCGGGCGGCATTTGCCGAAAGGCAAACCTGGTTGGTGCGAATGAAAAAGTCGCTATTTTTACCCGCCACAGCGAATTTTCGCAAAGCAAGACGAAACCATCCTGGCATGCTGCAACCGCTGATTTTCACGCTTGTGACCCTGGCCGCGCTGGGCGTGGCGGCCCGACAGTACTGGCGCGTGTATCGCAACATCAAGCTGGGCAAGCCCAAAAAGATCGATGACCGCAAGGGCGAGCGCTGGCGTAACGTGCTGCTCATCGCCTTCGGGCAGAAGAAAATGTTCAAGAAGCCCATCCCGGCACTGTTGCACCTGTTCATCTACACGGCCTTCCTGGTGACCCAGATCGAGCTGATCGAGATCTTTATCGACGGCTTCACGGGGCACCACCGCTTCTTCGCCGGAAAGATCGGCTGGCTGTACCCGCTCGTCATCAACACCATCGAGCTGCTTTCGGTGGGTGCCTTCGTGGCCACCATCGCCTTCCTGGCGCGCCGTAACGTGCTCAAGGTGGCGCGCTTCCACAAGCCTGAGATGGTAGGCTGGCCCACCATCGACGCCAACCTCATCCTGTTCGGCGAGATCCTGCTGCTCATCGGCATCTTCACCATGAACGGCGCAGATGCGGTACTTCAGGGCATCGATCCGCACCATTACCCCGAGACGGGGCCGCTGCTCATCAGCGACCGGCTCGGCCCGGCCCTCTTCGGCGGCCTGTCGGCCCACACGCTGGCCTTCCTCGAGCGCTTCGGGTGGTGGCTGCACATCCTCATGGTGTACGCATTCCTCAACTACCTGCCCATCTCGAAGCACCTGCACATCCTGCTGGCCTTCCCCAACACCTGGTATGCCCGCCTCGAGCCCAAGGGCAAGCTGGCCCACATGCCCGAGGTGGAGAAGGAGGTGCGCAGCATGATGGACCCCGAGGCCGCCTTCGACGAAGGCGCTGCCGAAGAGGAGCTGCCCGTGTTCGGCGCGGCCGACGTGATGCACCTCAACTGGAAGCACATCCTCGACGCCTACACCTGCACCGAGTGCGGGCGCTGCACCGCCGCCTGCCCGGCCAACATCACGGGCAAGAAGCTGTCGCCGCGCCACATCGTCATGGCCGTGCGCGACCGCGCCGAAGAGGTGGGCAAGAAGCTCGAGTCGGGCGATGCCGCCTTCATCCGCGAGGACCAGCGCGGCGAGGGCGTGACGCTCACGCCCGACAACTTCGACGACGGCCGCAACCTGTTCGACTACATCGACCGCGAGGAGATCCACGCCTGCACCACCTGCAATGCCTGCGTCGAGGCCTGCCCCGTGCTCATCAACCCGCTCGACATCATCATCGAGCTGCGGCGCTACGAGATCCTGACCGAGGCGGCCGGCCCCTCCGAGTGGCTGCCCCTCTTCAACGCCATCGAGAACAGCGGCTCGGCATGGGCCATGTCGCAGGACCGCGACCAGTGGACGCGCGAGGATGGCTGATTCTTTCTCCGGCTTTCGCCAAATGAAACCCAAGTGCTTCATCGTCAAAACCGAAAACCATGAATGTCCCCATACTCTCCGATCTGATCGCTCAGGGCAAAAAGCCCGAATACCTCTTCTGGGTAGGCTGCGCCGGCAGCTACGACGCCCGCGCGCAGAAAGTGACGCGCGCCTTCTGCGCCCTGCTGGAAAAGGCAGGGGTGGACTACGCCATCCTCGGCAATGAGGAAAGCTGCACCGGCGACCCGGCCCGCCGCGCCGGCAACGAGTTCCTGTTCCAGATGGCGGCCCTGCAGAACATCGAGGTGCTCAACGGCTACGGCGTCACCAAGATCGTGACCACCTGCCCCCACTGCTTCAACGTGCTGAAAAACGAGTATCCCGACCTGGGCGGCCACTACGAGGTGATCCACCACACCCAGCTCCTGCAGCAGCTCCTCGACGAGGGCCGCCTCAAGGTGGAAGGCGGCGCCTTCGAGGGCAAAAAGATTACCTACCACGACTCGTGCTACCTGGGCCGCGCCAACGACATCTACGAGGTGCCGCGCAAGGTGCTCGAAACGCTCGACAACGAGCTGGTAGAGATGAAGCGCTGCCGCAGCAACGGCCTGTGCTGCGGCGCCGGCGGCGCCCAGATGTGGAAGGAAGACGAGCCCGGCGACAAGCGCATCAACATCGAGCGCACGGAAGAGGCGCTGGGCACCGGCGCCGAAATCATCGCCGTCAACTGCCCCTTCTGCCTCACCATGATGACCGACGGCGTCAAGGCCGCCGACAAGCAGGACGACGTCATGGTGCTCGACCTGGCAGAGCTGATCCTGCA
>CAYNYN010000217.1:0-6628 GCA_964401445.1 uncultured Saprospiraceae bacterium
GAGATGGCTATAAAAACGTTGCGCCCCCCGAGTCGGGACAGGCGTTGCGACTTTGCGGCATGGCGCGAGACCTTCCCCTCAACGCTACACCCTCAACCATTCTTTTTGGGCACTCAAAACCTGGTTTCCAGAATGTAAGGCAGCATGGCCCGCCAGGTAGGCCAGTCGTGCGGCATGTCGGGGCCCCAGATTTCCAGGTCGTGCGGGATGCCTTTGGCGTGCAACACGGCCGACAGGCGTCGGGAGGCGTCGGGGTTTTCGTAGGCGCCCGAACCGGTAAAGATGTGGATGTGGCCACTTTGCCGCATCAGGCCCAGCAAATGCGGGTCTTCGAGATTGGGCAGATAGGCCATGGGCGAGTTGAAATAGACGTCCTGGTCGAAGTAGCCTTTGGTATAGGTCTCGAGGTTGTAGTCGCCACTCATACCGATGAAGCCATTGATCAGGTCGGGGCGCTTGAAGAAGAGATTGGCCGAGTGGAGGGCCCCCAGCGAAGCCCCACAGGTGTAGATGGGCGTCTCGGGGCTGGTCATGCTTTTGATGAACGGCACCACCTCGCGGTAGACGTATTCGTTGAACTGGTTGTGCCGGATGGACTTGTGCCGGGGATGCATGCGGTCGTTGAGCCAGGCCTCGGCGTTGATGCTGTTGATCGAAAACACCTTGCACTTGCCCGCCTCGATCCAGGGCGCGATGGCGTCGATGAGCAAAAAGCGCTCGTACTCGAGGTAGTCTGCAGCGGCCGTGGGCAGCATCAGCAGCGCAAAGCCATAGTGGCCGTACACGGCTATTTCCATGTGCTTGCCGAGTGAAGGGCTGTGCCATCCGTGAATCTCGCGCCTCATGTGCAGGTGTTTTTCGGGTTGTCAAAAATTCGAGGCGCAAAGGTACGTCAAGCCGGCATTTCCACGACACGCATTGCTGAAAATGAGTTTTTTGCTTTCGCAAAAAACGGCCCGTCAGCACGCTTGCAACACTTCTTCGGTGGCCTGGATGAGGCGGGCCACCTTCTGCGCATCGCGTGCGTCGGGATGGGGCAAGGTGAACGCGCCGAGGTCGTTGTCGAAAAACTGCCCCGAATGGCGGCGTACGTCCTGGTCGAGGGCCAGCCGGCAGAGGATGTCGGCCCCCACCGTGGCCGACGCCCGATGATGGCCGAAGGCCTCGCGCACCATCTTGGTGTCGAGCAGCGAGCCCGGATTCACGGGAATGACCGTGAGCTCGGCGTGCCGGCTGGCCAGCCAGACCGACCACATCGTCAGCGCCAGCTTGCTTTGGGCATAGGCTTCGTACTCACCGAGGCGCACCTCGCCCCGCAATGCCCGCAGCGAGACGGGCGCCTGCGCCGCCGAGCTGACGTTGATCACGCGCCCGTCGGTACTTTGCTGCAGCAGCGCCAATGCCATCGGCGTGAGCACACAGGGCGCCAGGTAATTGACCACGAACCGTACATCGATGCCGCAAGGGGTGATCGGCTCCGCAGCGCGAAACACACCGGCATTGTTGATCAGCACGTCGAGCCGGGGCAGCCGTTGCACCTCTTCGCCCAGCCTGCGCACCTCGTCCAGGTCGGAGAAATCGGCTACCAGGCCGTCCACGTGCTGGCCACCCGCCGCCCGGATGGCCGCCACCGTATCGGCCACCTTTTGCGGGTTTCTGCCGTGAATCCATACGGCATGGCCGGCTTGCGCCAAACGCTGGGCCGCCAACCGGCCGATACCGTCGGTGCTGCCCGTGATGAGGATGGTGCGTGTCATCTCACTGTTTTACAGCGTTATAGCGCCGGTGAATGATGATGAATATCGCGTAAAGAGGATTTGAAGATTCGAGGAATCGACGGTTGAGACTCGCTGGGCTCGATGTTGATACGCCGCTAATCCCGATGCTCGGAGCCTGTCCCGAGTATCGGGAACAGGCTGCGGCGATGTTGAGACTCGGCTCTTTGGGCCTCGATGTTGAGACAGAGCCAGCAAGCGTTTTGGAAAAAGCTGCGTCTTCGCTGCGTTTTTCTGCGTCTGAAAGCTGCGGTTTAAAAAAAAGGAACCCGGAAAACCCAATCAAGTCTGATTGTTCACAAAAAGCATTCAACATGAACCACCGGGACTATAATTGAGTAACGCACACTCACCCCTGAAAGAACAACCAGTCCACCGCCCTGGGGAACTCCCGGCCCCAGTGGTATTCGTTGTGCTGGCCTTCGGGATCGATGGATACGTGGAACTCGATGAGGCGGGCATTGCCCACCTTGCGCTCCAGAGTGGCCTTGAAGCGCTTGATGTTGGGGATCATGTTGGCGCCCTCGCGTCCGCCGCCATACAGGTAGATGCGGCTGGGCAAGGGCTCTATGAAGTGGAGTGGCGCAAACTGCATTTGGGGCGACACCCACAGCGAAGGCGAGAACAGCAACAATTTGCTGTACACTTCGGGGTACATCAGCCCGGCATAGATGCTGATGAGCGCGCCCATGCTGCTGCCCCCGATGCCGGTATGTAGCCGGTCGGGCAGCGTGCGGTAATGCTTGTCGATCCAGGGCTTGAGCGTGTCGGTGACGAACCGCACGTACTTCTTGCCGTCGCCGGGCCCCATGGGCGAATCGTGAAAGGGCGTGTACTCCTTGATCCGGTCGCTGCCCCCGTGGTCGATGCCCACCACGATGAGGTCGCCCTTGCCTTCGGCGGCAAGCCGCGCCAGCGACTTGTCCACCTCCCAGTTGCCAAAGGGCGCATTCGGGTCGATGAGGTTCTGCCCATCCTGCAGGTAGAGGACGGGGTAGCGCTTGTCGGTCAGGTGGTAATCGTGCGGCAGAAGGACCGAGATGCGGCGGTGCTTGTTGAGCTGCGGCATCTCGAACTGGTCCGAGATCACCTCGATGTGTGGATAGTACTTTGACGATGTCAGCTCCATTCCCTCTTTTTTCAAATGCGGCAAGTTACACACAAGGTCGGGGCTATTCCCAGCCCTCGAACTCCAGGCGCATGCCTTTCCGACTTTCGTCAAACCGGCCATCGTGCCAGGCGATGTGGCCATTGACGAGCGTCATCTCCACGGCCCCGCGAAAAGTATGCCCTTCGAAGGGCGACCACCCGCACTTGTAGTAAATGTTTTCGGGCCGTACCTCCACCGCCCTGTCGAGGTCTACCAGCACCAGGTCGGCCCAATAGCCTTCGTCGATGAAGCCGCGGTCGCGAAGGCGGAAGCACGTGGCCGGGGCATGGCACATCTTCTCCACGATGCGCTCGAGCGTGATCTGACCGCGGTGGTAAAACTCGAGCATCACCTGCAGCGCGTGCTGTACCAGCGGCAAGCCCGAAGGTGCCTGCAGGTAAGGTTGCGCTTTTTCCTCGGCCGTATGGGGTGCATGGTCGGTGGCCACCACGTCGAGGCGATCGTCGAGCAGGGCCGGCAGCAGGGCTTCGCGGTGCTCGGGCCCCTTGATGGCGGGGTTGCACTTGATGCGATTGCCCAGGCGGTCGTAGTCGCGCGCATCGAAGTAGAGGTGATGGACGCACACCTCGGCCGTGATGCGTTTTTGCGCAAGCGGCACCTCGTTGGTGAAGAGCGCCAGCTCGTCGCGCGTGCTGATATGGAGGATGTGCAGGCGCGTGCCGTGCTTGCGGGCCAGCGCCACCGCCATCGACGACGACAGGTAGCAGCCCTCCACGCTCCGAATCTCGGGATGCATCTGCACGGGCACCTCCTCGCCATAGCGTGCGATGGCCGCTTCGAGGTTGCGCCGGATGGTGGCCTCGTCCTCGCAATGGGTGGCGATGAGCATGGGGCAACGCGAAAAGAGGGCCTCCAGCGTCTGCTCGTCGTCCACCAGCATGTTGCCCGTACTCGACCCCATGAACACCTTGACGCCACACACCCTTTTCGAATCGGTGCGCAGCACCTCGTCGAGGTTGTCGTTGGTGGCGCCCATGTAGAAGGAGTAGTTGGCCAACGAGCTGCGCGCCGCAATGGCATATTTTTCCTCGAGCCGCTCCTGCGTGACGGCAGGCGGCCGCGTGTTGGGCATTTCCATGAACGAAGTGACGCCACCCGCCACGGCTGCGCGCGCCTCGGTGCCGATGGTGGCTTTGTGGGTCAGCCCGGGTTCCCGAAAGTGCACCTGGTCGTCGATGATGCCGGGCATGAGCACTTTGCCCTGCGCATCGATTTCCCGGGCGGCCGCACCGCCCACCTGACCGACGCGATGGATGCGGCCATTGCGCACCCACACATCGCCCTCCACGATCCGACCGCGGTTGACGATGCGCGCATTCCTGATGATGATGTCTTGCATGTATCTGTGTTTCGTCCACAAAGGTACGCCTCGTGCCTGGCTTTGCTCTGTGCGCGATGTCGGCCGACGTTTGCACGAGATGCGCACACCGGAAAAGCGTCACATCATCCCCACTAAAAACAGCTGAAATAAAAGGACGTCACCTTACAACTCACCAAATTAGCCGTCACATCCCACCCCATTTTTACACCTGCATGAAGAAACTTCGATGCGTGACAGTACCTGGCACGAAAGTTGTTTTCTATTCAATGGGTAAATACATCCTGAAAAAAAATTTCACCTCACCAACACAATACATTGTTTATCAACATTTAAGAACCTCACATTTTCATTGTAATTAATTTCCATTTCTGCTGATCTGCAGCGTATTTCACTACGCTGCAATCATTCATGCTTCCCTGAATTTTCCTTTCCCTCTTGCGCAGCGCGTTTTTCCCACTTATGTTTGTGACACAATCACGGCAAACATCCCCCCTCTGCTGTCGATTTCCCCCCGAGTTTGACAAGACCGCGATCGCGCTGTCGCCCCCGATCGGTAGCGCGTATCCATAAGAGAAGACCAGCTTGCCCCCCAAGTTTTTTACAGGTCTCAGTAAGTGCATGCGACCTCGTCGCAGCGCTTGCTGATCTGTAAAGCAGTCTCTGACAAATCTTACAACCTTACAAACAGGCCATCTCCCCCCAGGCCAACCAAAACTTACGCGCTATGAACAGGACCACCGCATTTCGCGTCCTGGGGGCAATGGTATGCCTCCTGCTCACCACCACCACGTTCGCACAACGCATCTACGTCAAGGCCGGCGCCCAGGGCGACGGCACGAGCTGGAGCCAGGCGGCCGGCGATCTGGCCCGCGTGATGGCTACAGCCAAGCCGGGGGCAGAGATCTGGGTAGCCAAAGGCACCTATACGCCGGGCAACAGCCGTTACGACGTCTTCCTGCTGCGCAATGGCGTGGCCGTATATGGCGGCTTCGCCGGTCACGAGACCACGCTTGCCGAACGCGACGTGTACCGCAACGTCACGGTACTCAGCGGCGAGATCGGCACGCCATCCCCTGAAGACAACACCTACAACGTCGTGCACGTCACCGGCTGGAGCGACGCCACGCGCCTCGATGGCTTCGTCATCCGCGGGGGGCATGCCAACGGCAGTGGTGCACCAGGCAGCCGCCAGCGCGGCGGCGGCGGGCTCTACCTCGAAGCTACCGATGCAGGCACCATGGAAGTGCAGATCGTCAACTGCACCATAGAACACAACTACGGCAAGGACGGCGGCGCCGTGTACGTGGCCAGCTCGCACGGCCGCAAAGCCAATCCCGTCTTCGTAAGCTGTGTCTTCCGCGACAACCGGGCCGACCTCGACGGCGGCGCACTGCACATCGACGCGCGTATCGGCGGCAAGAGTCAGCCGCAGCTGTGGCACTGCACCTTCGAAAACAACCTCGGCAACTACGGCGGCGCCCTCTTCGCCAATGGCTTCAACGGCCATGCCGAACCCACCCTGCGCTACTGCACCTTCACGCACAACAGCGCCTACGTGCGCGGCGGCGCGATTTACCACATGGACTCCAAGGGCTTTGCCAGCTCTTCGGTAGAAGGGTGCCAGTTCGTCGACACCAAAGACGCTTACGGCACCGAGCACATCCTGAGCTACTCGGACCAGCGCAAAGCATCCGAATCGCTGTTCTCCCGACTCTGATCCGACCGATTTGAAGACAAGGTGTACCCCCCACACCCCCCTTTCCCGGATTTTGCAAACACACAAAAAACAAACAGCCATGACCGACACGATCCTCTTCCTCTGCTTCGCCGTGCTGCCCACCATCTGGCTCTATGGACGAATCATTCACGCCGCCACGCAAAAAGCCGAAGTGCGCGTGCGCCGCAAATGAGCCCCTCACCTGCGGAAGCACTGAAGATTTACATCGATACCGAAGAAAAACGTGATGTTTGATTCTCGCAGGTCTCTCTTCCCTTCGGGGAAGGGGGACTTTTTTTGTGGAGGATTTGAGGAATCGATGAGTCCCCTGCAAAAAATGGTTGAGGGTGTAGCGTTGAGGGTTGAGGGTTTGAGTTTACAGTTTAAAGTTTAGTGTTTAAAGTTGACTACCATTTGTTTACGAATGAAGCTTACGTATCCATCGTCTATCGTCCATCGTCTATTGACTTTTTGCAGTAGACTCAGGAATCGATGAATCGAGCATCTGATGGTTGAGACTCGCTGCCCCGATAATCGGGACAGGCTGCTCGGTGTTGATACGCCGCCGCCTACGGCGGCGATGTTGAGATGCGGCTTTGCCGCGATGTTGAGATGACAAAGGACATGGCGTGACGTTGCGTCGC
>CAYNYN010000218.1:0-4096 GCA_964401445.1 uncultured Saprospiraceae bacterium
ATACGGCATGCTTTTTTGCAGTTCCGCAAAGGTAAACCCTCAGCGATTGGCAATAAAACGAGCGGGGCTGCAGTGGTTCACCGCAGCCCCGCTTCATGGCAGATTGCTCTGTGTTATATGGGGATTACTGTTTGATGATTCCGCCACAGGTTTTGATCATGCGCTCCCAGAATCCTTCCTTGGCGCGCTCCCTTCCACCTTCGATGGTGGCCTGCCGGTTGCGAGCCAGCTCGCTACCCTGGATTTGCTTGAGCTTCTCGAGCCCCTTCGACGGTTGTTGTTTTTTCTTTCTCATAGTACCTGCAGTTTACAAGTGTTTGGAATAGTGCTTCACAGGACAACGCTTTGAGACAAAGTTCGCAAAATTCAGGCCGAAAACACCAGCGCCCAAAAACATATTTTTCCTGATTATTAATGCGTAAGCTCATTTGAACCTTTGGCAGGTTGTGCCCGGCGCCGAGGATCCGACCCGACCGTTGGTCAGTGTGGGACTCTGCCTTCGAGCAAATCGAGCAATTGGTTCTTGCGCCGACGCGAGACCAGCACGGTACCGCCATCTTCCATGAGGAGCGTGGAATCGTTGCGCAGATAGCGCCTTACGTGGGCAATATTGACAATATGTGCCCGGTGGGTTTTGAAAAATCCGACAGGCGGGAGCATCTCTTCGAATTTCCCGATGTTTTGCGACAGGACGACCGTGCGGAAAGCATTCCCTTCCTTCACTACGACCCTGGAATAATTGCCATCGGCCTCCACGCGGATAATGTCATCCGGGTCGACGAAGCAAATCTCCTCCTGCGTGCTGAGCACGACCCTTTCCGGCACTGCCCCTGCGCTGCCGGTGGCCGCCTGTTTCATGGTGCTCAGGCGCTCCTGTATATGGCGTCCCCGGTATTCGGCGGCGCGCTGCACGGCTTCGTTGAGCTCCTCTTCCGACACGGGCTTGTTCAGGTAGGCAATGGAGGCATATTGGCAGGCCTGCCGGGTGTACTCGTCATAGGCCGTGATGAAGATGATCTCGAAATCGACGGGTTTGATGGCCTCCAACAGGTCGAACACCGGCCCATCGGGCAGGTTGATATCCAGAAAGACGATGTCGGGACGGACACGCAGCGACTTGAATATGGGCAGGGCTTCGCGGATCGAGCCACACGAAGCGATCAGCTCGACGTCGGCCACTGTGACTTTCTGCTCGATCATTTCTTCGAGCATGTGGCGGGTGCGCAGCTCGTCTTCCACGAGGATGGCCCGGTAATGGGGTTTTTGTGGTTGGATCATCGTTCAAGGGATTGATGGGCAAAAGCAGAAAGGCCTCGAAAGTTAGACAGTATCTGCCATATATGCCTACTTGTGACATCTTTTTTGGCAAAAAAGTCACCCCTTCGGTTGCGCCATCGCCAGGGCTTCTTCGAAGGATATTTTTGGGAACACCTGCAGCTTGCCGCCCACGGTGGCGTCGAAAATCTGGCGTTCGTCGCGCATAAAGTGGTAGTTGGCAAGATGGTAGGACACCTCCGAGCCGTACAGGTCGGCCAGCTGCCAGGGCTGTCCCTTGAAGTAATCGGGGTGGAAGTGGTTTTCATCCTCCCCTTCGAGCACCTGCACCTCGTGTGACATCCCTTTTTGCTTGAAATTGTGATCCACGCCGATGAGAAAGACCCGCCGGAATCCCATGAAGTAGGCGATCTGCATGGCCACGTAGGTCACGGTATTGCCCTCACAGATGGGCTGGGTGATGTCTTCGTAAAAGCTCCAGATGTTGAGCGTGTGCAGATAATAGAGATGGGGCTTGCGGGGCATCACGCCGCGCGAGGCCGTCCAGGACAAGAAGATGGGAAACGGCAGGTTGGGATACACCTCCCGGCTCTGCTCGATGACGAACGGGTTGGTAGCCACCAGATAGCTCAGGTTCAGGTCCACCTTTTCGAACATCAGGTAGATCTTGTTCAGGCCAAAGGTGTGGTACCTGGCCAGAGGGCGCAAGTCCATCTTGTTGAGCGAAGGGCCGTTGCCGATGATGAAGCAATCCTGCCCTGCGTGCAGCCCGCGAAACCGCTCCAGACGCCGTGCCTCGCGCATGCGCCACACCAGGTAATCGCGCGCTTCCCTCAGTTTCTGACTCAGTCCTTTCTTTTCCAGCAGGTTGACGGTATAGAGTGCCCCTTGAGGTCGTGCCATGATGCTATTGATTGTTGACGATGGACAATGGACGTATCCCCTTCCTCGAAAAATTCCGTCACACTCCTATCTCTTCACTCGATCTCTCCGTCTCTCCTTCACTTTCGCCAGTGTCATCACAAATCCTTCAGCACCGAGCTGATGCCGCCGTCGAGCATGATGTTGGCGCCGTGAATGAAACCTCCCTGCTCTTCGGCCAGGAACCAGGCCAGACGGGCCACGTCGTCGGGGGTGCCGATGCGCTGCACGGGATGGATGCGGCGCAGCTCGTCCAGCGCATGGGGCTGCCCCCTGAAGCCGTCGCGCAGCATGTCGGTCTCGATGGCTGCCGGGCTGATGCAGTTGACGCGCACGCGCCCCTCCAGATCCACGGCCATGGCCTTGGTGAGCGTCACCAGCGCACCCTTGGAGGTGGCATAGGCCACGAATTTGGGCTTGGTCAGGGTATGGTGGATGCTCCCGATGTTGATGATGGATCCTTTGCGCGCCTCGAGGCGTGCCAGGAACAGCTTGCACAGCAGCATGGGCGCCGTGAGGTTGACGTTGAGCGTCTCGTGCCAGTCGTCCAGGCTGACGTCTTCGAGGTGGTCGAGGCGCTGCACCGCGGCATTGTTGATGAGCACGTCGAGCTTGGGCACCAGCTCGTCCAGCTCTGCCGTTTTGCGGATGCGGTACTCGGCATTGCGCACGAACTCGTGCAGGTCGAAACGGATGAAGCGATCGCAGTCGCCCTTGTAATCCTCGTGCTTGTCGAGGCCGTACACGTAGTAGCGCCCCTGGCGAAAGCGGCGGGCAATGGCGGCGCCGATGCCCCCCAGCACGCCCGTGATCAGTACGTTTTTCATGAGCAAATCCTGATTGCGCGTTGATCGAAACACCTCACGCCACGCCGAGGAAGCCGAAGAGCAGCTCGATGGCCTTCGTCGTGGCCCGCCGCACGGCATCGACGGTGTTGGAGGCGTTGTGCGTGCCGAAAATACACCTTTCGCACTGCCGCAGCGGCGAATCGGCAGGCAGCGGCTCCACCTCGAACACGTCGAGTGCGGCGCTGTGCACCTTGCCCGACTGCAGGGCCGCAGCCAGTGCCTGCTCGTCGATGATCGGACCGCGCGACACGTTCACCACGCGCACGCCATCCTTCATTTTGGCGAAAGCCGCCGCATCGAGCATATGGCGCGTCTGGGGCGTGAGCGCACAGGTGACCACCACGAAATCGGCCGTTTCCAGCTTTTCCGGCCATTCGGCAAATGCGTATTTCGACAGTTCCTGCGCCGTAGGGCATACGTGTGGGTCGTACACGACCACATTCACCTCGTGTGCCGCCAGCCGGCGCGCCGTATTCCGACCGATATCGCCAAAGCCGATGACGGCCGCCGTTTTCCCCTGCAGGGAAATGCCGGCCGGCTTGGGCCAGCGCCCCTGGCGCACCTCGCGGTCGATGAAGAAGGTCTGCCGCGCCAGTCCGATGACGTAGTGCACCGCGATGTCGGCCACCTCGCCGCCGAACATGCGCGGCGTGTTGGCCACCTGGATGCCGTGTTTTTTCGCTGCCGCAAAATCGACATTGTCCACCCCGACGCCCCACTTGACGGCCGCGCGCAACCGCCCGGCCTTGCCTGCGGCAAAGACGCGCTCGGTGGCGGGATCGTCGCCGATGATCCAGCCATCGACCTGGGGCACGAGCCGTTCCAGCTCGGCTTCCGACAGCGTTTGCACCACGTCGGGCGCAATCAGTTCGATACCTTTCTCCTCGAACACGGGCCTGAACTCGTCGATCAGGCCCAGCATGGGCGGGCAGGTTACCAGCACGCGCAAACGGTCCTCGGTCGCAGTCATGAGCTATCTTTTCATCCGTCGGGAAAAATCCCCCCGTTCGAAGGGGAGACGTATTTTGCGGCAGCAAAGGTGAACAATCACA
>CAYNYN010000218.1:4196-6608 GCA_964401445.1 uncultured Saprospiraceae bacterium
ACATGGCAGAAAACGACAATACGGCAAAGCGAAGCCCGCTGCAGGAACGACTCCACGAGATCATTTTCGAAGCCGACACGCCTGCCGGCAAATTGTTCGACGTGGTGCTGCTGGTGGCCATCGTCGTGTCCGTCATCGCCGTCATGCTCGAGACGGTCAGTCCCTTCAACGAGCGCTATCGCTTCTGGCTCGACCTGACGGAATGGACGCTGACCGTCCTCTTTACGCTCGAATACCTGGCCCGCATGTATGCCGTGACCCATCCGCGGCGATATCTGACCAGTTTTTACGGCATCATCGACCTGCTGGCTATTCTGCCCACCTACCTGAGCGTGCTCATCCCGGGCACCGAGTCCTTCCTCGTCATTCGCGCCCTGCGGCTGCTGCGCATCTTCCGGGTCTTCAAGCTCACCCATTTCCTCATGGAAGGGCGCCTCATCGTGCGCGCCATGGAAGCCAGCAGAGAAAAAATCACGGTGTTTTTCCTCTTCGTGCTGCTGCTGGTCACCATCCTCGGCTCGATGATGTACCTGATCGAAGGGGGCGTCAATCCTTCCTTCTCGTCCATGCCACGCGCGGTGTACTGGGCCATCGTGACGCTGACCACGGTAGGCTATGGCGACATCACGCCCATCACGGGCCTGGGCCAGTTTCTCTCGGCCTTCGTCATGATCCTCGGCTATGCCGTCATCGCCGTGCCGACGGGCATCGTCACGGCCGAGCTGGTGCGGCCGGCCCGCAGCACCAACACCCAGGCCTGCCCCGCCTGCGGCCGCGACGGCCACGACGACGACGCCCGCTACTGCAAGTACTGCGGTGCCGCCCTTTATCCCGAGGAGGAGGAAGCCTGAGCCGCAGGCCCCGCCTCACTTGCCAATGCCATATTCCTCGATTTTGCGATACAGGGTGGTCAGGCCGATGCCCAGCAGTTTGGCTGCCTGGGTCTTGTTGCCGCCGGTGTGTTGCAGCACGCGCACGATGTGGGCGCGTTCGGCGGCCGCCAGGCTCCAGTCGCCAGGAACAGACCGCGGCGCGCTGCCGTCGGCCAGCAGATCGGGCGTCAGCTCGGGGCCCTGCGCCAGGATGACGGCCCGCTCCATGACGTTGCGCAGCTCGCGCACGTTGCCCTTCCACTCCATCTGCATCAGTCTTTCGACAAAAGCCTCGCTGAGCGTGGGCACGGGCCGCCGCATGCGCGTGGCTATTTGCTCGGCAAAGTGGCGCGCCAGCAAGGGGATGTCCTCGAGGCGGCTGCGCAGCGGCGGCAGCTCGATGGCAAAGACCGACAAACGGTAGTACAGGTCGGAACGGAAGCGGCCGGCCTCGCTCTCGGCCGCCAGGTCGCGGTTGGTGGCCGCAATGACGCGCACGTCCACCCGCGTCTCTTTCGTTTCGCCCACCTTGATGAAGGTACCCGTCTCGAGCACGCGCAACAGCTTGGCCTGCAGGTCGAGGTCCATCTCGCCGATCTCGTCGAGGAACAGCGTGCCGCCCGACGCCTCCTCGAACAGGCCCTTCTTGTCGCGCGAAGCACCCGTGAAGGCGCCGGCCTTGTGACCGAACAGCTCGCTCTCGAGCAGGTCGCGCCCCAGCGCCGAACAGTTGATGGCCACGAAGGGCTTGCCGCGGCGCGGACTCTCGTAGTGGATGGCCTGCGCAAACACCTCCTTGCCCGTGCCCGTCTCGCCCGTCAGCAAGACGGTGGCATCAGTCTGGGCCACCCGCCGCGCCAGCTCCACGGCCGACCGCAGGGCCGGCGACTGGCCCACGATGTCGTCGAAAGAATGGCGCTGGCCTGCCTGCGCCTCCAGCTCGCGCACCCTGAACTGCAGCATCGCCTTTTCGGCGGCCTTGTGCACCAGCGGGATGATGCGGTTGTTGTCGTCGCCCTTGGTGATGTAGTCGAAAGCGCCGTTCTTGATGGCCTGCACGCCATCTTCGATGTTGCCGTAGGCCGTCAGCAGGACCACCTCCGTTTCGGGCAGCAGCTTTTTGATTTCCGCCACCAGCTCCACCCCGTAGCCGTCGGGCAGCCGCACGTCGCTCAGCACGACATGCGGCTCGAACTGGCGCAGACGGTCCAGACCGCCGCGTGCCGTGGCTTCCTGGGCCACTTCGAAGCCTTCCAGCTTCAGCATGCGCGACAGCAGCGTGCGCAGGTCGTCCTCGTCTTCGATGATCAACAGGCGGGCCATAAGATGATTCTCGTTACGAAATGGTTAGGGATAAATTCCCGCGTTCCCTGCAAGAGATGGGGTTGAGCGTGACACCGTGACAACCCCAACAAGTCGGGGCAGGCAGTGACGACGTACGTTATAGATCGTCCATCGTCCATCGACTTTTTGCAGTAGCCTCGACCGTCGATTCCTTGTATGTTGCGCTCGCATACAATTCCCGGGTTTTTGCGAGGTG
>CAYNYN010000219.1:0-6605 GCA_964401445.1 uncultured Saprospiraceae bacterium
CACGCTCAACGCTCAACCATTTTTTCCGGGGCCCCATCCGCTGCCTCACCGCAATTGTGCCTGCTGCTCGATGAAGGCCCGCAGGTCTTCCACCTGCTGATGGCTCATCTTTTCGAGGGTGAAATTGGGCATGTAGGCCCGCTTGCCCGGGATGGGCTCGGTACCCCAGCGGATGACCTGGTAGATGGAGTAGCGCGTGTAGCGCGCGATGTGTTTGGCCAGGAAGGCGAAGGTGCGCGGGTCGTAGTCGAGTGCGAAGAAAGAATAGCGCTTGTCGAAGTGGCAGTGCAGGCAGCTCTGCTGGTAGAGCAGTCGCCCGCGCTCGGGGTCGCCTTTGAGGGCATAGCCCAGGTGGCGGTCGTCGGGCGGCGGCACGAAGGTGGCGGGCGAGGCCTGCAGGTAGTGCGCCTTGATCAGCTCGACGGCCTTGCCCGAGGGGCGGCCGGCTGCCAGGGCTTCTCGTACCTGCTGCCACTCGGCTTCCGTGAGGCCCAGGTCGCCCATCTTGAGCTGCAGGGTCCAGAAGTAGGCCAGCACCGACTCCAGCTCCCAGGGTTCGAGGCGGCGCCCCTGCGAGCAGGCGATGGCGCAAAGCTGGATGGCTTCGCGCAGGTCGTGGCGCGCCTTGTGGACCAGCTCGCCGTATTTCTTCTCGTAATCGCCGTTGTAGAATGAAGTCCGGTTGACCACGCCGTACATGGTGGTGCCGGGCAGGAAGGGGATGCCCTTTTCGGCGCAGTAGTCGAGGCGTGCCTCGGGGTCGGCCACGGCCAGGTCGGGATCTTCGCGCACCATGTTGTGGCAGGACGTACACACGAAGTGCGGGCTCTGTCTGGTGGTGCGCTGGCCGTCGGGCCCCGTGGTCGAACCGAGGTGGACGATCTCGTAACCTGCCTCGGCGCTCACCCCTTTGAGCATCAGGTTGGGTTTGTGGGGCAGCGGCCGGTCGCCCAGCTTTTCCAGCACTTCGGCCACGGGCGTTTCGGCATCGACGCGGAGCGTGGGGTTGGCTTTTGGCCGAAAGGCCGAAGCACCGAACCATACGGCGGCTGCGAGTATCAGGAAGGATAGCCAGATGCGCATGTCGTGTGGTGTTTCACAGGTTGAACAGTCGCGAGATGGTGAAGCCCAGCCGGAACTGACCTTCGGCCCAGCTCTGCGTGGTCTCGGGGAGGAAATCGGTCTCCATGATGCCGGCCGAGTTGGTCAGGTTGACCTGGAAGACGTGCCCGCCCGTCTCGATCTCGAGTCCGATGCCGAGGGGCAGGTGGTAGTCGGGCGCGTCGGGATGCTTGTCTGCGGTGAAAGGGCTTTGGTTGCCGTTGAGGGGCACCTGCAGGTCGGCGATGAGGGCCAGCACCTTGGTGAGCTGGATGCGGGTGGCCAGGCCCGCTGCGAAGGTGGTGTTGTCGTCGTAATGGGCCACCAGGTTGCGATGCACGGCCGAGGCCGTGAGCTGCAGGGCGAAGCCATCGCTGAGCTTGCGCGCCACGAGGAGCTGGCCCGAAAACGCAAAGCGGTGCGAAAATTCGGGAAAGCTGCTCACCGAGCTCGACCCTTCCACCCGCGACATGGTGGACATCGAGGCCGTGGCCGTGGCTGCGAGGGTGAACGGCATGCCGTGGCGCTGCCGCGCCAGCCGCGTCTTGAAGTTGAGGTTGAGCAACTGCCGGCGGTCGCCGGCGCCTTTGGTGCGATACAGCCCCATCATGAAGTGGGGCGTCACGCCGTAGTCGAAGCCGAAGAGCACGTCGGCAGCGTTCTCCAGGCCGTAGAAGGTCGGCCAGCCACCCGTGGCGCCCAGCATGTCGCCGAAGCGGTGGACGATGCGTACGTCGAGGCGGCGCGGCGCCAGCATCTCGACCGACTGGGTGTTGATGATGCGCGTGTCGTGGAAGGTGCGGGTGGCAGCCTGGTCCTGGGCCACAAGGAGGGTGCCGTACAGCCACAGGCAGCCAAAGAGGTACAAGCGTCTCATGGTTTCGTCGTGGTTTGTATGGTGGCGGCTTGTCTGCCAAGCCGATGGGTTATTGCGGGTAGCCGGCGCTCAGCCAGCACTCCAGCAGCAACAACTCTTCTTCGCTGAGCGGGGGCGAGCCGGCGGGCGGCATGTTGCGCTGGTCGAGGGTGCGGCGCTTGAAGCTGCCGTTCTCGATGCGCGGCAGCGTGGACGCGTACGTGGTGAAGTCGCCACTGCTGAAGCCGGCCGTATGGCAGCCGGGCGTGGCGCACTTGCTTTCGACGATCGGGCGGATGGTCGTCTGCCAGGTGGGCATGAGCGTGTCGCATGCCGAGTTGACCACGGGTTCGGGCAGCTTGTCCTGTTTGCATGCCGGCGTCAGCATGCTCAGACCCAGCAGGCAGAGTACCGAAGCCGTCAGGAAGCGCATGTACATGGGGGTGTCCGGTTTTTGAAAAAACGAATCAAGGTGTGAAGAGGTGGGGTGGAGTGGCGCTGCCAAGATACACCTCAGTCGAGGTAACGCGTACGCAGCACGTCCAGATGGTGCAGTTCGTGCCCTGCCAAACACCATGCCACAGCCTGGGGCGTGAGCACCCCGCCGCCGGCCTGTCCCTGGCGCAGCCAGGCCTCGTCGGGCAGGTCGAGGTAGAGGAAGAGGGTGGAGGTGCGCACGGCGCGGTATTCGGCCAGCAGGGCCTCGGGGTGGCGCCTTCCGGCAAATGCTTCCCGCGCGAACAGGTTCTCGTCGAACGAGGGGAGCGGCGTGGTGTCGCTCCGCGCGATGCGCAGCGCCCGATAGCTGAAGACCCGCTCGGTGTCGATGAGGTGCTGCAGGATGTCCTTGGGCGTCCACTTGTCCGGGGCGTAGCGGTAGTCCCATTTGCCGGAAGGCAGGGCTTCGAAAAAGGCAGGCACCGCGTCGAGGTGGGCAGCGAGCGTCTGCAGGATGTCGCCCTCGGGCACCTGGTCGATGTAGGGCTGGAAGTAGTCGCTATAGGTGCCGGGCGCGGGCCGTTGGGTACGGTATGGTTTGCTCATGTGGGTGAATTTGTCGCAAGGTAGCAAGGGGACGGTGTACGGGCCTGGTGCCGGCGCCGAGAAATTTGTCGCGGGATGTTCTCTGCTTTCGCAAAAAGCCGGATTTTGGCCCGTAAACAGCCGTATCATGAAACTGACCAAGACCACCCGCCCCCTATGGCAGCGCTTTCTCCACCTGGCCGACGAGCTGATGACCCGCCATGCCGAGCAGTTGGGCCCGATCGACTTCCCGCCCGTCGAGGTGCGGCATCCGGCGCTCACCCAGCCCTGGTACTACAAGTTTCTCATCGACGACTCGGGCGAGGTGGCAGGCAAGGTGCTCAACATGATGCCCGGCCGCGCCGCCTTTGTGTCCTGGCTTCGGGGAGGTGAAACCCAGACCGAGGCCGACTTCGACATCGCCATAGCGATGGCGCATCTGATCCAACTCGTCGTGGAACGCGAGGTGGAAGACATCCCCGAGTTTCGCAAAATCATCAAGACCTTTGCCGGCGAGCTGTCGGATATCTGGCAGCCCGGCAAGGCGATGTTGTACTATCAGAAAGGGGGAGTCCTCCTCATGCCCGTCGGCAAGGAGGAGCTGCGCCAGTTGATCGCGGGCATGGAAGGCATGGTGTGGCTGGGGCGGGTGTTGGCCAGTGATGCCGCTCAGATGCAGAAGCTGCTCGAGTTGCCCGACAACCAGATGCTGCGTCTGACCTTCGACGAGCAGGCGGAGCGCTGGCAGCTCGAGCCCATCGAGATGGACATGGATATGAGCGAGCTGTACTACTTTTCTCCCGACATCGAGCCTACGCCCGACCAGCAGCGCCGCCTCGAGGCGCTGCCCCTCGACGAAGGATCCACCATGGCCATCGCCGTGCGCCCCTCGCCGCCCCTGATCACGGAAGAGGGCAAAACGAAGATCCATTTCCTGGCTACGGCCCTGTGGGAAGGCGACATACGGCCGCAGATGGTGCAGGTCATGACGCCGGAGCAAGTGCACCCGCACACCCTGCTCGACGAATTGGTCAAGGTGTTCGAAGAGCACGGCGTCCGGCCGGCCTCGATCATCGTGGACACCCAGCTCGCCGGCGAGCTCTGTTATCCGCTGAAAAATTTCGGTATCGGCATCTTTCGGTTCGAGGAAGAGGGCAACCCCATCTTCCAGATGATGGACAGCTTCCTCGGTCAGGCGTTCGAATTCGGGGGCGAGTGGGACGAAGCGTCCGACAACTGAGGCGCCTGCCCCGACACGAAAGGGACCGGCCGGGCAGGCCTGCCCGGCCGTAGCGGCTTACGGCAGCAGGCTGCGGTACAGCTCGCCGTATTCCCTGGCCGAGCGTTCCCACGAAAAGTCCACCTTCATGTCGTAGGTGCGCACTTTGCGGAAGCGCGCCTGGTCCTGATACAACTGCAAGGCGCGCCACACGGCGCCTGCCGCATCGTCGAGGGTGAAGTGGGTGAACTGCACGCCGCGGGCTCCCGGCAGCTCGCGCTGGTCTTCGTAGTCCACCACCGTGTCGCGCAGGCCGCCCACGGCCCGCACGATGGGCACCGTGCCATAGCGGGCCGCATACATCTGGTTGAGGCCGCAGGGCTCCACGCGCGAAGGCATGATCAGGAAGTCGGAACCGGCGTAGAGCTGGTGCGCCAGCGCCTCGTTGTATTCGAGTGCGGCGTCGAAGCGGCCGTGGAAGTGGTGCATCATGCTGCGCAGCCGGTTCTCGATGCCGTGGTCGCCCGAGCCGAGCACCAGCCACGACACGGGCAGACCGGCGCCCAGGGTGCGGCCGATGAGGTCGGGCAGCAGGTCGGCGCCTTTCTCGCGGGCCATGCGTCCGATATAGGTGATGACCGGCAGCTCCGGATCGAAGCGGAAGCGCTGGGCCAGCGCCAGCTTGTTCTCCTCTTTGTACTTGTGGACGGCGTTGCCCTTGAGGTTGTAGTAAATCAGCGGGTCGGTGCGCGGGTTCCACACGTCGGTGTCGATGCCGTTGAGGATGCCGTGCGCCTTGTGCCACTCGTGGTTGATGAGCCACTCGAGGCCGTTGCTGTGGTGGCGCAGCTCGTCGAGGTAGCCCGGCGAGACGGTCGTGAAGGCCCAGCAGCACTTGATGGCGGCAGCCAAAGGGTTGATGGCATTGTTCCAGTCGAGCAGGCCGCGCGCCTCGGCGTCGAACCAGGGCAGCAGATACATCAGCTCCCAGCTGAACGCGCCGTGGTAGGCGCCGTTGTGGATGGTGAACACGGTGGGTATGTGTGCCAGCGAGCGATAGTCGGGGCAATGCTTGACCATGAAGGGGATGAGGCCCGTGTGGTGGTCGTGGCAGTGCAGCACGTCGGGCCGATACGCCATGCCCTGCACCCATTGCAGGGCGGCCTGCTGGAACACCAGATGGCGCACCACCTCGTCGTGCCAGCCACGGCCCGAGGGGTCGAGGTAGATGCCGCTGCGATCGAACAGACCCGGTATGTTGGCCACGAAGAGCGGAAAGCCGGTGGGGTCGCCCTCCACGTATTCGATGCGGTAGGGCACGAGGCCGTGATGCACGCGCACGCTGCCTTCCCACACCACGTGCGTGGGGTGCGTGTCGAGCCAGGGGGTGCGGTGTTTGGGGATGAGCACGGCCGTGTCGAAGCCGAGACGGTTGAGATATTTGGGCAGGGCGCCCACCACGTCGCCCATGCCGCCGGCCTTGGCCGCCGGGTAGCACTCCATGCTGATTTGCAGGATCTTCGTCATAGTTGGTTCGTTCGCTTTGCTTGATAAAGCCTTCGCGCCGGGCAAGGGATACGTCGTAATGGAATGTCAGCTGCGTACCCAAAACCGGCTGGAATCGTTCGACTTCTAACCGTTACCTTTGCAAAGAACCTAAAAACAGTCCTATGCGACAAACTTTACTCTTTCTTTGTCTGCTGCCCCTTCTGACCAATGCACAGATCGTCCTCGAGCTCCATCCCGATCCTTTCGAGGGCTCTTTCCAGGTGGATCTGTCTGACTACTGGGCCGAATCCATTGCCCATGCACAGGTGATCAACAAATCGGACCAGGCCGTCAGCCTGCGCTGGGTGTTCGAAGTACAGTCGGCGCCTGCCGAATGGGAATACCGCATTTGTGACAAGAACCAGTGCTACAGCACGGGCGTAATATCCAATGTCAACCTCGACACGGGCGCGCCCAACAAGCCCGTCGATCTGGCCCCTGGCGATTCGTCCCTGCTCGACCTGCACGTGCTGCCCCGCGGCGTGGCCGGCGAAGGCACCTTTCACATCTACCTGGCCAGTATGGATGCCCCCACCGAATACATCGACACGGCATTCTACACCGTCAGCGTGAGCGGGCTTACGTCCACCGTCGAGCAGCAGGTGCCCCGCATCAAGGTGTGGCCCAACCCCGCTGCCGATTGGTTCACCCTTACGGAAAACACGGCCGTGGAGCACATCTACGTGTACAACCTGCTGGGCCGCGAAATGGCCAACTTCAGCTATGGTCATGGCCGCCGCTACGACATCAGCACCCTGCCTTCGGGCATGTACTTCGTCGCCCTGACGGGCAAAAAAGGCGAGGTGTTGCGCACCATCCGTCTCACCAAGCGCGCCGACCGGCCCTGATGCCGACCGG
>CAYNYN010000220.1:0-6601 GCA_964401445.1 uncultured Saprospiraceae bacterium
GACGATGGACGATGGTGAAATATAGTGCCGGTGAATGATGCTGCATACCGTGTCAAGAGGATTTGGAGGAACTGAGGAGGAGACACGGTTGAGATCCCGATTTCATCGGAGCCTGCCCCGAGCATCGGGGACAGGCTCTCCGCCGAGTCGGAACAGGTCGCCTGTGCTCGATGTTGATACGCCGCCTCAGGCCGCGATGTTGAGATGATCCACTTCGAAAAATCGGGAATGCTTGTGCGAGTGCGAGCTGCAAGGACCGATTTCACCAGTTTCACCGATTCAACCGATTTGACCAGGCTCTGTGAGTCTCTGTGTGTACTCTGTGAAACTCTGTGGTAGAAAAACCAAGGCTGCGGTTTTGAAATCAGCGGCGGATGCTACCTCTGCCCACGAGCCTCAGGATCGTCTGCCAGGCCAGGGCAGCAGGCAGCTGAGCCGACAGGGGCAGCGTCCACTTCTCGGCCGGATGGCGCTGCACGTGCCCCGCTACCCGCTCGCCACGCAAGCCGGCCGTGCCGAAGGAGCAGTCGAACAGCCGTTCGGCCTGTGCTTTCGCAAAAAACGAGGCGGGCACTCCGTCGTCGGTAAAGGGAAAAGCAAAAGGATAGCACGACTGCTTCGGCAGGTGACTTTTCACCCAGTGCATGCTCTGCCGCGTCTGCCACAGACGGGTCGCCTCGTCGAGCTCGGCGAAGAGGGGATGGTCGTGGCTGTGCCCGCCAAAGGCGACGCCGGCGCGCGCCATGGCTTCGATCTGCGCGGTGCTCAGGTAGGGACGATACTCCTGCAGAAACGCGGCATAGTCCACGCCCATGAGGTGCGCCGCGGCATCGAGCACCTCTTTTTGGCGAAAGCCAATGTGGAGGAATGCCTGGGGAAGCGCCAGGCCGCGAAGCGATGAGGGCAGCAACTCGGCGAGCGCCCGCTGCACCCCGGCCGGGGGCGGCGCCTGCTGCCACTGCGCGACGAGCAGGGAAGCCTTGTACCGGAAAAAAAGGTCGGCATTGTCCACGAAGGCCGAGTTGAGGAAGACGGCAAAGGGCACGCCCCGGCGCTGCAGCTCGGGCCAGGCGACGTCGTGCACCTGCCGCAGGCCGTCGTCGAACGACAGGAAACAGGCGGGACGGCGCAGGCGCCGCTGCCCGCGCGCCCACGCACACACCTCGTCGAGGGCCAGCGGCTCGAAATGGCCGAGCAGCCAGTCCAGGTCGGCGCGCCACCGCTCGGGCGTGGGCGGCGCATAGAGGTGGCGTATGTGCGGCAGGGCGCTTGCCTCGCCCACCGCATGCCAGAACACCGCCACGAGCGGTCGGCCCGCGGCATGCCACCACGCGCGCACCGACACGTGACGCGCCAGCGGCGCCAGCAAGGGGATGGCCCGGTCTCTTGCCATAGCGGCAAAATACAGCCAAAACGGCAAGTTGGATGGTTGGGACAAGGCCGCGTCTTCGTTGCCGCTTTGCGTGAGGAGCGCGCGCCACGCGCCCCCCGCCCCGGAAAATGCACGAGCCACCCTGCAGGACAGGGTGGCTCGCTGGCAAGGCGTCTTTTCTCGGTATGCGATCAGCGGGCGAAGTTGATGGCGCGCTTCTCGCGGATGACCGTGACCTTGATCTGGCCCGGATACTGCATCTCGTCCTGGATCTTTTGCGAGATCATGAACGACAGGTCGTCGGCGTACTGGTCGCTCACCTTGTCGGCCTCGACGATGACGCGCAGCTCGCGGCCCGCCTGCATGGCGAAGGCCTTCTGCACGCCTTCGTACGACATGGCCAGCTCTTCGAGCTCGCCGATGCGCTTGAGGTAGCTCTCGAGGATCTCGCGGCGGGCACCGGGGCGCGCACCCGAGATGGCGTCGCAGGCCTGCACGATGGGCGAGATGATGTTGTTCATCTCGATCTCGTCGTGGTGGGCGCCCACGGCGTTGACCACGACGGGCGACTCGCCGTACTTTTCACACAGCTTCATGCCGAGGATGGCGTGGCTCAGCTCCGACTCTTCCTCGGCCACCTTGCCGATGTCGTGCAACAGGCCGGCGCGCTTGGCCAGCTTGGCCTGTTTGGGCGAAAGCCCCAGCTCGGCAGCCATGGTGGCGCACAGGTGGGCCGTCTCGATGGAGTGCTTGAGCAGGTTCTGGCCGTAGGACGAGCGGAAGCGCATGCGGCCGACCATCTTGACGAGGTAGGGGTGCAGGCCGTGCAGGTCGAGCTCGATGACGGTGCGCTCGCCGATCTCGACGATCTGCTGGTCGATCTCCTTGCGCGTCTTCTCGACGACCTCCTCGATGCGGGCGGGGTGGATGCGGCCGTCGGCCACCAGGCGTTTGAGCGCCAGGCGTGCCACCTCGCGACGGATGGGGTCGAAGCTGGAGATGACGATGGCCTCGGGCGTGTCGTCCACGATGATCTCGGTGCCGGTAGCGGCTTCGAGTGCGCGGATGTTGCGCCCCTCGCGGCCGATGATCTGCCCCTTGAGGTCGTCGCTTTCGAGGTTGAATACCGAGACGGTGTTCTCGATGGTGTACTCGGCAGCCATCCGCTGGATGGTCTGGATGATGATCTTCTTGGCTTCCTTGTTGGCCGAAGCCTTGGCCTGGCTGATGGTCTCCTTGATGAGGGCCATGGCATCGGTCTCGGCCTTGGCGCGCACGGCCTCGAGCAGCTGTTCGCGCGCTTCGGCCTCGCTCATTTTGGCGATGTTGGCCAGCGCCTTGATGCGCTCCTCATTGGCCGCTTCGAGCTCTTCCTTCTTGCGCGCCACGATCTTGAGCTGCTTCTCGAGGTTCTCGCGGATGGCGTTGAGCTCCTCTTCGCGCTGGTCGAGCTCGGTAGCGCGTTGGTTGAGCCTGTCTTCCTGCTCCTTGAATTTCTCCTGCTTGCCTTCCAGCTCCTGCATCAGCGCCTTGATCTCCATACGGCGCTCTTTGAGCTCTACCAGCTCGGCCGCCTTCTCGGTCTTGAAGTCGGCTTTCAGTCGGCTGAAATGCTCGCGGGCCTCCTTGATCTTGCGTTGCTTGATGCGTTCGTTTTCCTTCTCGGCCTGTTCGATGATCATATCGGCCTTGGCCTCGGCCTCGTCGATGATGCGCTTGGCCGTATGGCGCGCCTCCTCGATGGCTCTGTCTGCCTTGGCATTCACTTCTTCGATGCGCTTCAGCTCGGTTTTTTTGAAAAAGAAGCGCACCAGCGCATAGCCAATGAGCAGGCCAGCCAGCAGGCCTATGGCTATTCCGGTTAACATCTGGACATCCATGATTCGATCGGTTTATTATGCAAATAAATCCTGCCTTGCCGACTGGGCGGGGCAGGGAGTTTTTTCCGGTTTCAGAAGGATCGGCGGCAGCGGGCAAATGGAGGATGGGCGTGGGCGCGGCCACGCAAGATCATCGCCCGATACCCGGCAATGCCGGATCCTTCGAGTTTCTTCCCGCTTTGTCAGTGTGGAAGGAAAGGCGTCAGGAGGTGAGCAGCTGGTCGAGGAGCGAATCGATGTGTGCCAGCTTCTGCACCCACGCATCGGTCGCTCCCGTTTGCATTTGACGGTGGAGCTCCGCGGCATAGGTGAGGGCCACGAGTGCCAGGCAGTCTTGCTTGTCTTTGGATGGATAGGCTATCTGAAAGCGGTTCACCTTTTCGTTGATCTCGCGAACCAGCTTGCGGATAGCCGCTTCATCATGTGCCTGAATTTTCAACGAATACGGACGCCCGGCAATTTGCACCGTGATCATTTTGGCGTGCCGGTCATCCATCTCCGTCTTTATGTGTTTGTGACCACTCAAAGCAGTTATCCAAATCTGCCCACAAATCGTCGATCTCCTCACTCGTCCAATCACCCCTGGCGGGTGCTCCTCCTTTGCCTTTCTTCCACTTGCGGCGCAACTTGTCCAGCGTTGCGTGAATGTTGCTGAGCCGTTGTTGCGCCTCGGCCAGCTCGGTAGCCAGCTCGGTATTTTGTTTACGCAAGGTCTGGTTCTCGTGTTCCAGTCGGGCCATGCGTTGGGCCACCTTGCGCACTTTGGTTTCGATGTTTTTCAGTGTGTGTAACGGATCCATGCAATTCCTGCCCGCGGGGGCGGATTTTGACAAATTAACGTCGGATGGCTGCGCCGAGTTTTTGCTCGAAGGCCTGGATGAGCTGTGCCATCACCTTGTCCACCTCCTTGCTCTGCAGCGTTTTTTCGGGATGCTGGAAGAGGAAGCTCACGGCATAGCTCTTCTTGCCTTTGCCCAGCTGGGCCTCGTTTTCATAGACGTCGAACAAATTTACGTCGCGCAGCAACTTCTTGGCCGTCTTGCGTGCCAAGGCGGCAATATCTTCAAATTTTACTGAATTGTCAATCACCAGCGCCAGGTCGCGCCGCACGGCCGGGAAGCGGTCGAGCGCCGTGAATTTGATTTTGTTGCGGCGGGCGATGGCCGTGAGCTCGTCCCATGCCAGTTCGGCAAAAAAGACGGGCTGGTCGATGTCCATGCCCTCGAGCAGGCGACCGGTCACGCGGCCGAGGCGGGCCAGCACCTTTGGTCCCCGGTGGTACTCCAACCCGTAGCTCCAAGCGTCGGCCTCGAGCGGGCGCGTCTGGTAGCCCGCTACGCCGAGCCGGTCGAAGACGAGCCGGACCATGGCCTTGAGGGTGAAGAAATCGGCATCGGCGCGCTCGTGGAAGCGCCAGCTCTCCGGCCAGCGCTTGCCCGTGAGGGTGAGGGTGAGGTGGCGCGGCTCGGCGAAGCCGTCCTCGGTGCGCCGGTAGCTCTTGCCAAACTCGAACAGCCGCAGGTCGGTGCGCTGGCGGTTGAGGTTGTGCACCACCGCCTCGAGGGCGCTGAACAGCATGGTGGGGCGCATCACGTCGAGCTGGGCATTGCTCGTGTTCTGGATGTACACCAGCTCCTGCTCGGGCACGGGCAGCAGCTCGCGATAGTAGCGCGACTGGCTGAGCGACAGCCCCATCATCTCGTAGAAACCGTTGGCTGCCAGCAGCTCCGACACGGCCTGACGCAGCGTGGCATCGTTGGGCCAGGCCTCGTAGCTGAGCGAGATCTGCATGCGGTCGGAGACGGGCACCTCGTTGAAGCCGTAGATGCGCAGGATCTCCTCCACCACGTCGGCAGGGCGCTGCACGTCGTGCTTGCTGGTGGGCACCTCGACGGTGAAATGCTGGTCGTCGGCTTCGACGATGGGCATCTCCAGCGCGGCGAGGATGCGCTCGATGGTCTGGTGGCTCAGCTCGACACCGATGAGCTCGTTGACGTAGGCCCACGCCACCGACACGCGGCGCGGCGCGATCGGCTCGGGATAGACGTCGACCACCTCGGAGGCGATGGTGCCGCCTGCCAGCTCGCGGATGAGCAGGGCAGCGCGCTGCAGCGCAAACACCGTCACATTGGGGTCGGATCCCTTTTCGAAAATTTTCGCCGCATCGGTGAAGAGCTGATGGCGGCGGCTGGTGCGCCGGATCCAGGTCGGATCGAAATGGGCCGACTCGAGGAAGACGCTGGTCGTCTGCTCCGTCACGCCCGAACCGAGGCCGCCGAAGACGCCGGCGATGCACAGCGGGTTCGACTCGCCGTCGCAGATCATGAGGTCTTCGGCCGAGAGCTTGCGTTCCACCTCGTCGAGCGTGACGAAAGGCGTGCCTTCCGGCAACGTCTTCACGCGGATGGTGTCGCCGGCCACCTTGTCCAGGTCGAAGGCGTGCAGCGGCTGTCCCAGCTCGTGCAGCACGAAGTTGGTCACGTCCACCACGTTGTTGATGGGGCGCAGGCCGATGGCTTCGAGCCGGTCCTTGAGCCACTGGGGCGACTCGCCCACCTGCACGCCGGTAATGGTGAGGCCCGAATAGCGCGGGCAGCCCGCCGGCTCTTCGACGATGACTTTTACGGGCCGGTCGTTGCTGTCGGGGCGGAAAGACGACACGTCGGGCAGGCGCACCGACACGTCCTGTCCTTTGCGCACGCGCAGCGCCGCAGCCAGATCGCGCGCCACGCCGATGTGCGAGGTGGCATCCGAGCGGTTGGGCGTCAGCCCAATCTCGAAAACGGTGTCGCCGGCCAGCTCGAGGTACTCGGCGGCAGGCATGCCTACCGGTGCATCGTCGGGCAACACCATGATGCCGCTGTGGTCGGTGCCCAGCCCCAGCTCGTCTTCGGCGCAGATCATGCCTTCCGACACTTCGCCCCGTATCTTGGCGCGCTTGAGCGTGATGGGCTCGCCCTCCACCGGATACAAGGTGGTGCCCACGGTAGCCACCAGCACCTTCTGGCCGGCCGCCACGTTGGGCGCGCCGCACACGATCGACAGCAGTTCGCCCGTGCCGATGTCCACTTTCGTCAGCGACAGCCGCTCGGCATTGGGATGCTTGCCACACTCCACCACCTTGCCCACGACGACTCCTTCCAGGCCGCCCTTCACGCGTTCCCACTGTTCGATGCCTTCCACCTCGAGACCGATGTCGGTCAGCAGCTCGGCCATCTCTTCGACCGAACACTCCACATCGAGGTATTCATTGAGCCACTTGTATGATATCTTCATGACGATTTGCAGTTGTGAAGGCGCAAAGATAGCGAGCTGACGCGTCTGCCGGGACGTCGGGCCCCGGTCTTTG